>JAAYGE010000201.1 GCA_012727835.1 Bacillota bacterium | reverse complement strand
CTCCATGGGGCATGCCATTGATGGAGGCCGCAAGACGTTTGTCGCCCGCCAGCACCACTACCGCCCGCCGATCCCAACTCCAGGAACCGCCATAAGCTGTTTTCAGCCGTTGGGTGTCCTCTTTCGTTAGCGGTTGAATGTCGGCATGACGGGAGCCGGCCCGCCGCTGAGTACGCCAGGTAATCCCGGTCTCCAGGTCCATGAGCTGAAAGGTACTATAGCGTGGTAATAGGCGGTCCGCCTCTTGCCAGCTTATCAGTTGGCCATAACGTAATTCTTTTAACTGTTCCACCGCCGAATGAAGGAGTTGTCGCGTCCCGGTAGGCGGTACATATTCGGTATTCAGCTCTTCGTTAAAAAGGCGCAGGTCGTGGGTGACCAAAAATACCTTCCCCTTCTTTTGCTGGTCCAGCAATTTTACTTCTAGGCGATAGCTGGGCCCTTCTTGATTGGCTGGGCTGCCAGGGTAGCTTTGCCAGCGTCCCCACTCCTGTTGTAGCCCGTTCAAATCACTTATGCTCACCTGTTCCGGCCAGTCGTCGCGGGCGAAGTGCAATTCTACTGCTTCAATTTTTCCCACCGACAGGTTGGAACAGGATATCAGGCTGCTGCTGAGAAAAATTAGCAAAAGGAGCAAGTTTAATCGATTAGTCAATCGATACACCTCCGACGACATAAAGCTATCGTTAGGTTGTGGCATTTTGCCCAGATTTAAGCAACCAAAAGAAGGTGGAACCGACCAAAGCCGGTTCCACTTTCTTTTTGGGGTTTTGGGGTATAAGTTGTGCTCGCATCTCCCTGTTTTTTAGCAGAGGTGCTAGGATAAATTTACCCTGGAGCGTCTTTGAATATGCATTACGATTGGTAAAGCTAAATGGAGGCATAATACTAGAGAAGTTGGACCGGCCTGGTAGTGAACTAATACTTTCTACACCAACAAAAAGGAGTGCGAAATAGTGGCCAGAAAAGGAGTAACGTTCATTGGGCTACTGCTATTTGTTGCCTTAACCCTTTCGGCTTGTAGGGCAGCACCGGAGCCGACTCCGCCGCCGGAGGCTATTAGTTTAGGGGTGGGTGAGCCGAAGGCGGTCACCCCTGATGGACAAACGTTGCTTGTCGTCCGCACAACGGAAGATAGGAATGAAGCCTGGTTGGTAGCTAACGACGGTTCTACTAGCCATAAGGTGTTTGATTTTACATCGCCCACCTTCTATGCGGCCTTTTCGCCCGCCGGGGAACACTTAGTTTTGGTTGCCGATAAGATGTGGTTAGCCAAAGCCGATGGTAGCGAACAAAGGGTACTGCTGGAAAGGGAAGAAGGGTTGGGCCCCATAGCCTGGTCACCGACGGGGCAAGAGATCGCTTTTGTGGCCGAAGAAGAAATCGGCGTCGTTAACCTGGCGGGGGAGGTAAGAAGGGTGGCGGCGGCCCCCGAGTCGGTACTGGACCTAGAGTGGGTTCGGCTGCCCTCGGGGGAAGAGCGGTTGTTCCTAAATAGTTTGCCGGCCGAAGAGCCTCCCTTTGTGGCGAGCATTTCTATAGCAAACGGTCAGTTGCAGCGCTTAGCCGCAGCCGAATTCTTTTCCGTAGCAGGCGATCAACTCTACCTCTCCGATCCGCTGGGGGAGGGTAGACTCTGGGTGGTGAATGCGACCGATGGTTCCAATGCCCGCACCATCGTGGATTCACAGGTGCGCGACTTTGTGGTTCGGCCAGAACATCAAGAAGAGGTGGCCATATTGCAGCAGACGGGAGAGTTACAATATGACCTTTTGCTAGTACCTAGCCCCGGGGCAACGCCTACTCCTCTCACCAGTGGCAGTTTGGCTATTTCGCCACTATGGGCCCCCGATGGTAAGATTCTTTACTTTAGTGCCTTCGATCTGGAGGCTCCCGATGAGGTGGACGATCCCTTCACTGTAATGAAATTGGATTTGTCGCAGTAAAGAAACTGAGGTTGCCCTGTAAGCGGGCAACCCCAGTTGATTTTCAAGCAGGGTTACATGCTGTATTCCTCGGCACGGGTGGGAATATACTTCTTGAACCAATTTACCATATGCTCGAGACGTTCAGCCCGATGACGCGGCTGCCCTGTGCGGGAGAGATCGTGGTTCTCATTGGGGAAGCGCACAAAGACCACTTCCCGGCGTAACCATTTGAGAGCGGTATAAAGTTGCTCCGCCTGTTCAATAGGGCAGCGATAATCTTCTTCGCTGTGTAAGATCAACAGCGGTGTTTTGATATTGTTCACATAGGTGATGGGAGAACGCTCCAGATAGAATTCCGGGTTGTCCCAGGGGTTCTCCTTGAATTCAAACTGGCCGTTCATAAAGCCTACATCGCTGGTGCCGAACATGCTGTAGCGGTTACTGGTGCTGCGCTGGGTTACGGCCGCTTTAAAGCGTTGGTCGTGGCCGATAATCCAGTTGGTCATATAGCCACCGTAGCTGCCGCCAGTAACTCCTAAGCGGTCCGTATCGATGAAATCATACTGGCTGACATGTTCCACTGCTGCCATAATGCCCCTATAGTCGGCGCCGCCCCAATCGTGATGGGTCTTAGTCACAAACTCTTGGCCATAGCCTTGACTGCCTGGCGGGTTGGTGAAAATCACGGCGTAGCCAGAGGCGCAAAGCAAATGGAATTCATGCATGAAGGTATAGCCGTAGGCCACGTGGGGACCGCCATGAATCTCCAAAATCGCAGGATACTTCACGCCCGGCTGGTAACCTACCGGTTTCATAACCCAGCCCTCGATGGTCATGCCGTCGCTTTCACAGGTGAACGGTTCGGGGGCGGTCAATTCCAGCTCAGCCAGTAGCTGCTCATTGTGGGCAGTTAATTGTTTGGCTTCAGAGCTGCCTATTTCGAGGCTGAAAATGTCGCCGATATTTAACGGATCGGTTATAGCCAAAGCTAGTCGGTTTTTCGCCAGGCTCATGCCGTACACGACTTGCTTTCTCTCATCGGTTATCTGTTCTACCGTAGCACCAGGGGCATGCTCCACCCGGTATACCTTGGTGCGACCGCCGTCAGTAGCTATAAAATAGATATACTTACTATCTTCGGACCAGACCAGGCCGGGATTAACGGTGGTAACCATGTCGGAACCACAAGCATTGCCCGGGTTGCGGTCGAAATCGGCGGTCAGATTTACCGGTTCTCCGCCGGCAGCCGGGACGACCATGATGCGGGACAAGGTAGCACTCTTATATTCGTTGTTATGGCCCAGGTATGCTATATACTGACCACAGGGGGACCAGCTGGGGGTGCTGCAGGGGCCGGTGCCGGGGCTTACCCGCGTTAGCTCGCCGCCATCCGCATCTACTACCCAGATATCGGTCAGGTTATTGTAGTCGGGTTCTTCCGTTCGGTTAGAACTGAAGGCTATTTTGGTGCCACAAGGAGACCAGGTGGGTGCGCTGCAATCGTAGTTGCCACTGGTAATCTGTTTCTCTTCACCGGTTTCCACAT
>JAAYGE010000200.1 GCA_012727835.1 Bacillota bacterium | reverse complement strand
GTCATATATTGGTCGGGTAGCGAGGTCAGAGTAAACAACAGGCTCCAGCCGAGAAAGGCAACAAGAGCAAAAATAATTGCGAACACCAGGCCGGAGAAAACGGCGTTTAAGGAACAACCGGTCTTAGTAGGTGGCGCGGTCTTTGTGCTGGTGCGACGCATCGGTCTGCGAGTAGGCACGTCCTTCACCTCCCCAGTTAATCTGGCTTTACCATAATCTATTAGAGGTGTAGGACAAATATGTGCTAAGTGTTACAAGCCGCGACCGGATAAATGCCCGCCTCCATTTGCACCTGGCAAAGGCGACTATACATACCGCCTTGGGCCAGCAGCTCTTCGTGATTACCCCGTTCTACTATACGTCCTTCGTCTAGAACCAGGATGGTGTCAGCCCGCTTTACCGTAGATAGGCGATGGGCAATAACAATGATGGTCCGAGTGCCGGCCAGCGCATCGATGGCCGCCTGAATTTCCGCTTCGGTTTCCACGTCTACAGCGGAGGTGGCCTCGTCTAAGATTAAGATAGGGGCGTTACGCAGCACCGCCCGGGCGATAGCCAGGCGCTGTTTCTGACCGCCCGATAGGCGCACTCCCCGCTCCCCAATGGGTGTATCGTAACCCTGCTCGGTTTCCATGATGAAATCATGGGCCCTGGCAATCTTGGCCGCCGCGATGATTTCTTCCCGAGTAGCATTGTCGTTTCCATAAGCAATATTTTCAGCAATGGTGCCATTGAAGAGAAAAACATCTTGCAGCACCACTGAAATTTGCTCCCGTAAGGAGTGGAGGGTAATATCGCGCAAGTCGCGCCCGTCGAGGGTGATTCGCCCCTCCCGGGGATCGTAGAAGCGGGCAATAAGGCTGATTATTGATGTCTTCCCCACCCCTGTGGGGCCTACAAGGGCGATCATCTGACCCGGTTTAGCTTCAAAGTTTATATTTTCTAATACTGTTTGCCCATCGTTATAACCGAAGCTTACGTTTTCAAAAGCAATATGTCCTGAACTGTGGGCAATATCGACAGCACCAGGGGCATCGGCAATGTCGGGGCTGGTGTCGAGCACCTTAAACACTCGCTCGCCACCGGCATAGGCTTGCTGCACATCTTCCATCAGCCGCGCCAACATAGTGATCGGGCGGTAGAAGAGATTGAGATAGAGCATAAAACCGACGATGTCACTGCCCCGCATGGCACCCTGAATAGCCAACATGCCGCCAAAAAAGATAACAATAACCGTACCTAGGGAAGTAAGAAACTCAATAGCTGGATGGTAAATAGCCCCTTGGCGCAGAGCCCGTAACATGGCTCGCATGTGGCTTTGGGATTTTTCGGCAACCCGTTCCCTTTCTTGTTCCTGCTTATTAAAGACCTGAATCTCTTTTATTCCAGAGAAATTGTCTTGTAGCACCGCATTGAGTTCAGCGATTTTCTCCTGGGAGAGCCGAAAGTTAGGCCGCACCTTTTTCGCATAAATTTGGGTGGCTACTATCAAGAAGGGCACCGGTATAAGGGTGAGGGCTGCCAGCTTGGGGTTCATATTAAAGATGGTGATAGCCACTCCGGTTAGTACTAAAACGTTGGCCACCAGGTCGGGGATGGCATGGGCAATCAGTGATTCAAAGGTGCGCACGTCATTTATAGTAATGGACATTAACTGCCCGGGCTGCTTATCGTGGAAGAAACCCATGGAG
>JAAYGE010000199.1 GCA_012727835.1 Bacillota bacterium | reverse complement strand
TGATAAAAGGGCCATCTTCAGGTATGTTTTCTAGTCCTCGCGGGCGAAACCGTAGGAGACGGGGGACTAACCAAACTAAAATCTGGCGCAAAAAGCGGTAAAGACCCATTTTACTCCCCCAGGTCCAAACAAACCTGTCTGGCATGCCCAATGACTAGATCTACAACCTGTGACAAAGATAGCCCCGTGGTATCAATTACAATCGCATCTTCGGCTATGCAAAGCGGCGAATGCTCGCGTGACGAATCCTTATGATCACGCTCCGCCAAAGATTGCATCATTTGCGGTAACAGACTCAAGTCCTGGCCAAGCTCCTTCAACCTTCTCACGGCTCGTTCCTCTAGGCTGGCGGTCAGAAAGATCTTCAGCGGCGCAGTCGGCATGACGGCCGTACCTATGTCACGGCCATCCATGATTACGCCCTTGCCGCTGCCTAAAGCTCTTTGTTTCTGCCGTAATACCCTTCGCACTTCCTCATAACTGGCAACTAAAGAGCCCTGCTGAGTAACCTCAGGGGAACGAATTGCCGGTGGCAAAGGTTTGCCGTCCATAAAGAGTTCCCGTACCCCTTCCTGATTACCCCAACTGAATTGGGTGTTTTCTGCCAGCTTGCTAAGGGCATCCACGTCAGTTAGTGGCACCCGTGACTCTAGCGCTTTCCAGGTGATAGCACGGTACATCGCTCCCGTATCCAGATAGGCGATTCCTAAAGCTTGGGCTACCGCACGTGCCACAGAGCTCTTACCGGCGCCAGCCGGCCCGTCGATAGCAATATTCAGTTGGCACGGTAGCAAAATTCATTCCTCCATTAAGGCAAGTAGTAGGCTATGCATTATTCGACGACAACAAGCACTTTCCTTTTAATTCATGTTGCTAACGGCGAAAGTTGCATAGCAATCAAACCTATTATACCACAACCTGCTAAACAAGGGGCTGTCAGCGATAACTTCTTAACAGAAATGATCCTCAACTATTAGGATGCCCAGTCGGGTCTTAGCCTTTTTGCCTCCCCCAAGTACACATGCTGCACTTCATGAGGAGCATGGGGGCGATCGACAAACATGAGGACACGAATAGTCCTAGCTAAAGCCCCAGGCACATCCATTTCTACCGCATCCAGCAAAGCGACTTGTGTCAATCCCAGGCCACGGGCCGCCGCTGCTGGAAAGGCCGCATTCAAGTCGGGGGTAGCAGTAAAAATAATACTAATAATTTCCTGGGCCTCTAGCCGGTTGGCGGTCATTATCTCCTCTAGCAACAATGCCGCTTGCTTTAGTATTTCTGTTTTCTCGTTCTTCTCAACGGTTATCGCACCTCTAATTGCCTGCACTGGGTACAGCTCCTTCTGCATTTTCTTCTGATGCAAGTTCTAAATAATCTAGTAGACGTTCAGCCTGGGTAAAAACATCATGCCAAGCCACCTGGTCGGGTGACCAGGCAACAGGAACCAGTCGGGGCCAATTTTCTGGCTCCGCCCCACTAATCCGGAACTGCTTTTCCAGTTCGGGAAAAAGCGTTTCCGGAGCCAAAATTACCTGCGGGTTAAGAACAAGAATATCGGCGGGACTTAGTGTAGGATACCTATTTAACACAGCCGCCGCGTTATCCACACCCACAAGGGCCAGCAAATCATCCTCTAAGGTGTTTCTGCCGGCAATGGTAAACTGTTCGTCCACTACCCATAGTACGCGCAGCCCAGCCCCTAACGTTTCCTTGGCCCGACTAAGAAACTCGGTCCTATCCTTTTCCAACAATCTTAAGGTCTGGGCTGCTTGCTGCTCAGCAACTAATACGGTTGCGAGCCTTTCTGGCCAAACCATCAGGCTGTTAAGGCGGTTAAGTCTTACTAGGAGGGCAGGAAAGCCGTAGGCGCGCAACTCCTTAACCAACGACTCCTGCTGAGCACCAGCTATCACCAAGTCGGGCCGGGTGGCAGCTATCTGGGCAACATTTACTTCCGCCGCCGGTCCTAAGTTTTCCGCCGCTGGAAATAAAGATGCCAGATTCTCCGCACAAGCAACAACCAAATTTCCCCTTTGCCAGCTGTGCATCAGTTGGCCCATCCCTGGCTCCAATACTACTACCCGCTGCGGGGGATGCAAAAGCTGGGTTTCTGTATTCGTGTCATCATTAACCACTAATACCTGCGGCCGTTGTTGATACTCGACGGCCACCACGGCCACTGTTGTTAAGATAAAGAACAAAGCAAGGCCAATTAGCAAAACTCGCTTCCACATAAGCACCCCTACTAATGGCGAGGATTTGCCTGTACTGTTCGCACAGCATTGAGCAGAGCGAAAAGGATATCAACCTTAAACTGCTGATTTAGGGCAGATGTACGCACGTAGGCTTCTCCCTGATCACACACTACATAACGGGGAGGTAACTGGTTGAGAGCTAAAGCCATGATGTCTAGCAGGCAGCGCTCACAAGTACAAATCCGCTCTATCCCGTGTTTCTCCGGCTTCTCCAGTATTTCCGCCAAGGTTGACTTGACGACCATTTCCATGGCATTCCTTATCTGCATGGGCTCCCGCCTCTCTTTCTTCACATTCCCGCCAGTCGCCTAAGCTGGTCCACTTCCTTACTCTGTAAAGGGCGCCACTGGCCCACAGGCAAATCACCCAACTTCAATCCACCAAAAGCTACTCGACGCAAATTTATTACCGGATGGCCTATGGCAGCACACATGCGCCTCACCTGCCGATTACGGCCTTCATGAATTGTAATAGCCAACCAACTACCCGCTTTGCTTTTCCTAAGTAGGGAAACTTGGGCCGGGGCCGTAGGTCCATCCTCCAAAACTAAACCATTAGCCATCCGGGCCAGCTGTTGGTCGGAAGGATACCCCTGCACCAACGCATGGTAGGTCTTGTCCACCTCAAACTTGGGGTGAGTAAGCGCATAGGTTAACTCCCCATCATTAGTTAACAGCAGTAGACCTTCCGTGTCCATATCCAACCTACCCACCGGATAGACCCGTACCGGTAACTGGGGTAGCATGTCTAAAACGGTGGGACGGCCATGGGTATCGGTAACAGTGGTCACCACACCTTTGGGTTTATTCATCATAAGGTAAAGAATTTCCTGCTTGGGCACGATTGTCTTTCCCCGCCAAGTGACCTGATCCCGGTGGGGGTCGATCTTACATCCCAACTGGGCCACTTGGCCATTGACTAGCACCTCACCGTTACGGATCAGCTCCTCGGCTTGCCGCCGCGATGCCACACCGGCCCGAGCTAAATATTTTTGCAGACGCTCTTGCATTTTACCTCCATCCTAACTACATAAAGAAGGCGGGTCACCGCCCGCCCTTTGGTATAAATCTAATTTACTCAACCTCTACAATCATTTCAACTTCCACCGCAACGCCCAGCGGGAGGCTGGACATGCCGACGGCGGCGCGAGCATGCTTGCCCTGTTCCCCAAAGATCTCCTGCAAGAGTTCCGATGCACCATTAATGACCTTGGGGTGATCGGTAAACTCGGGGGTAGCTGCTACGTAGCCGGTCACTTTAACAACGCGCACAACGCGATCTAAACTGCCGACTAAACTCTTTACCGCCCCCAGACAGTTGATGGCACACAGACGGGCAGCCCGATAGCCATCTTCCACACCTAGATCTTTACCTAGTGTACCCTTAACCAATTGTCCATTTTCGCTGGGCAGTTGGCCGGAAACATATACTAAGTTGCCACTTTGCACGGCAGGTATATAGGCAGCCGCCGGGGTCGCCGCTGGGGGAATAGTTAAACCTAGTTCTTTGATTCTTGCTTCAAATGACATAAAAGTACCTCCCTTATATTTGAGTCCACTGCACCTATTCTGCCCCAAATAGGGTTTTTCCTGCCAACTAACTTATAAGGATTTTACAGAGTAACAGGGAGGCCAACATGGCGGTGAAATCGGCAATAAGACCGGCGGAAAGGGAATGGCGAATATTCTTGATCCCCACGGCGCCAAAGTAAACGGTGAGAATAAATAGGGTGGTATCGGTGCTACCCTGCATAGTGGACGCTACTAAGCCAATAAAAGAATCGGGGCCATGCCTCCGCAAAACGTCGGCCGTGACTGCTAGGGCGCCGCTGTTACTCATGGGACGCAATAAGGCTATGGGCAGAGTTTCAACGGGCCAACCCAGGCGTCCTAGAATGGGGGTCAAAAGGTTGGTTAGTGCATCCATCGCTCCTGAGGCACTTAACACTTCAATGGCTATTAACATGGAAACCAAGAAGGGTAACAACCGCAAGGTTACTTGTAGGCCTTCTTTAGAGCCCTCTATAAATTCGTCGAAAACGGGCACCTTTTTAACCCATCCGGCCAACAGAACCGATGCCACAAATAGGGGAATCAGCCACGCACTCAGGACAGATATGATCGTCATCGGCGCCCACCTCGCTGGCGGCGGGAGCGGTTCAATTTTCGGAAGGTATAGTCGGCGATTAAACCGGCTATGGTGGCTGCCAGTCCAGCTAACAGGCTCACCGCCACCGTGGCCGTCGGATCTTGGGAACCATAAGCCGCCCGCAAAGCAATGACCGAGGAAGGTATGATGGTCATCCCCGCCGTGTTGAGCACCAAAAAGGTGCACATGGCATCGGTAGCCGTGTCTTTATCCGGATTGGTCTCTTGCATAGCGTGCATAGCTTTGAGCCCAAAGGGAGTAGCCGCATTACCTAGGCCTAGCAAATTGGCAGCAAAGTTAAGCGCGATATGCCTTAACGCCTCCGGGTTACGCCGTAGTGAGGGAAACAGGGGGCGCATGAGAGGAGCTAAGATCCGGGCCAACGTTCCCAACAAACCGGCCCTTTCCGCTACCCGCGCCAGCCCCATCCAGAAACTAAGTACCGCCAGCAGAGCTAAACTGAGGGTGATAGCCTGTTCCCCACCGCTAACGATAGCATTTGCCACCACTTCGATGCGACCACCGACGGCGGCTGCTAGAATGCCGCCGAGAATCATGACTAACCAGACTACATTCATCATTGACAGCGCCCCCTTAACAAAAGCTGTAGAAAATTCCTCCATATGCCGGGCAGCAAATACTGCGGCACCGCCTGGTCGGCTACCAGAGGTATGTGGGCAAGCGTTGTACCTTGCTGGCTTATCTGCAAATGCCCCAAAATTTCACCCTTTTTCAGAGGAGCTTCAATTGGCCCTGGCAACTGCACTAAAAAGCACATTTGTAGTTGTTCTCCTCTACCAACGGGCCAAACAAAACCCTCTGCCGCAATGGCACCAACAGCAGTCGGATGCCCTCCCTCGACAGGAACGGTGCCTATATATTGGCCGGGATAAATTATTGGGATCGGTTTGAAATTGGCAAAGCCATAGTCGAGTAGGGCGGTTGTTTCTCCCCAATCGTCGGGGCTATTTAGAACCACCGCTACCAAACGCTGCCCTCCTCGATTGGCCGAAGCTACTAAACAATGGCCGGCAGCCCGGGTCCAACCGGTTTTTACTCCATCAGCTCCTGGATAAATTTCCAACATGCGGTTTTTGTTATACCAGACACGAGGAGTGTTCGTCTGTCGGTTAAGAATAGAGAAGCGGGTGGTAGAAACAATAGCGGTAAACTGGCGGTTGCGTAAGGCGTAGGCGCTGAGCTTGGCTAAATCGAGGGCAGTCGTATAATGGTCCGGGTCGGGCAAGCCATGGGGATTCTTAAAATTGGTGTTAGCCATACCCAGTTCTTTGGCTTTTTCATTCATCTTTTCGGCAAAGGCACTCACACTACCCGCCAAATGCTCGGCAATGGCACAGGCCGCATCATTCCCCGACCGGAGCATTAGTCCATAGACCAGATGTAACAAGGATATTTGCTCTCCCGCTTCCAACCAAATTGAAGATGGCTCCACCTGGACCGCTTTACTGCTGACGGTTACCAGTTCATCTAATTTCCCCGATTCGATAGCCAAAATAGCAGTCATTATCTTCGTGGTGCTGGCCATCGGCAATCTTTCTTCCTCATTTTTACCAAAGAGCAGACGCCCGCTATTCACGTCCATCAAGGCGGCTCCCTTGGCGCCGACGGTAGGAGGTTTGGCGCTAAAGACCGCCGCTGCGTCCATTGAGGCTCTGGCTGGAATTGAGCTAGTGACTAATATCAATACCAAAAATAAAACAACAAAAGGTCTGCGCAACCATCTCCCTCCCTCTCCTGATCCCTGTCTCTTTAATGTATATGGACTAGCCAATGGGCCTAGACCGGCTCCAATGCACACAAAAAGCCCTCTATCGCTGAATGGATAGAGGGCTAATCAAAGTAGCGGTTGTTTAGTTTTACTCCATAAACTGCATTGGCGGTGGTGCGGGCGGCTCTTGTCGTGGGTTGCGACCGGCGAGTAGGCCCTGAACCTGATTAATAAGCTGGGGCGTTAGATCAACCAGGCGGTCAACCATAGTATTGGTATCTACAGGTAGCATACGAATGTTACCATTACCTACTACTAAGAAGCCCACCGGTTGGACAGAAACCCCGGCGCCGGTGCCGCCGCCAAAGGGATGCCCCTTACCTTCACTGGTCTTTTGGGCTACAAACTCGCTTCCACCGGCGGCATAGCCGAAGGCCACGCGACTAATTGGCATTATCACGCTGCCGTCCGGCGTTTCAACCGGGTCGCCAACGATAGTATTCACATCCACCATTTCTTTCATACTCTCCATGACCGTGCGCATCATGCCTTGAATCGGATGGTTGTCCAAGGTATTTCACCTCTTTCTTTGTCGCAACTTTAACCTAAGCCATCGGAGCTGTGTACTAATAACATGCACGATTCGCATGCTAACTATGCAGTGGAAAGAGGTACAAAAATAGGTCTTATCAAAAACTGGAACAAACTCTATAGCCTCCGGCTCGGTCTCCCACCCTTTATTCTGTAACAAGGCTAGTAGCCAGCCATGGAATACCCATGCTAGTCCGATCACCATGCCGGTTAATGCCGCATCGGGCGTTCCGAACTCGGTTTTCCACTCTAATTTTTCTAAATGCCCGCGTTCAATTACGCTCCTGAATAGGGGCCGCTGCCATTTAACTAAAGGGGCAAGGCGTTTTAGGGAAGAAAGCTTTTCTCTAACTGGAGAACCACCGGCTAGAGATTTTTCAGCGCGATATAGGCGCAGACTGCAAGGCCCCAACAGGGCGACCGTAAGTAAATCTTTTTTCCCTTCCCGCCAATAGCTGAGTTCAAATTTGATTTTCTGAATTAGAACCAATGGGGCAAAAAAAAGAAGAATAGCAATCCATAGTAGCACTATAATAGCTCCTCCCGGGATTCCTATTCTATAATTACCCTCAATTACAAAAAAATACTAAAGTCGCAGCCGCCCGACGGCAGGTAAATCTTCCAGCGATTTTAGTCCAAAGTATTCCAAAAAGGCGTCACTGGTGGCATACAGAATGGGACGCCCGATGGTATCCTTGCGCCCAGCCTCTACTATTAAACCCCGTTCTAGTAGGGTTGCCAGAGCCTTCTCCGCTTTCACGCCTCGAATTTCTTCGATCTCAGCCCGGGTTATCGGTTGCCGGTAAGCAATAATAGCTAAGGTCTCTAAGGTAGGCTTTGACAATTTATAATGTCGCTTAGGAGCCAGATTGGCTATTAAATCTGCCATTTCTGGCTTAGTGACCAGCTGCCAGCCCCCAGCTACAAAACGTAACATGATACCCCGTTCATTAGTCTGTAAAGCTTGCCTATAGCGTTCCAGTACCTGTTCGCATTCCCACAGGGGCATTCCCAATATTTCCGCTAGTTTTTCCAGACTTACCGGTTCGGGGGCGGCAAACAAAACTGCTTCCAGCTGCGCTTCCGGTCTAAATTGCCGCATGGACAACCCTCCTAGCAATCAGCACCGGCGAAAGGTGATTCTCTTGCCAAACGATAATTCGCTGTAAACGTACCAATTCTAAGACGGCCAAAAAGGTGGTCACGATTTCTTCTCTGCTAGCTTGCGACGTCAATAACTCCTCGAAAGAAAGCACTTCCTGTCTATCGGTCAGCCGGTGTTCAATATAGGCCATTTGTTCCCCCACGGTGTAGCTTTCAGTCTCCACGGTAATTATGTCTGGTCTTTCTATACTTTTGCAAGCCTCTTGCGCCATGACGGCCAAAGTTAGTAAAGAAACTCCTTGCAAGGGGTCGTCCACCGGCCGCGGCCCTAATTCTTCCATATACCCCCTAGGATATAGGACCATGCTTGTCTCGGCCATCCGCTCCAACTCCTCTGCCGCCTCCTTAAATCCTTCATAAAGCAGCAGGCGCGTAATCAGAGCTTCCTCCTCATCGATGGATTCCTCTGCCGGCGGTTCATTTTCCGGCCGGGGCAATAGCAGGCGAGCCTTAATGCGTATAAGGGTGGAAGCCATCACCATAAAGTCCCCCGCCTGCTCCACATCAATCTTCTCCAGTTGTCGTGTATACTCTATAAACTGCTCACAAATGCTCTGAATACGTATCTCCCATACGCTGATTTGGGATCGGCGAACCAGCTGTAGTAGCAAGTCCAAGGGGCCCTCAAAAGTCTCCAGAGCAACATTTATCGCCATCTACAATCACTTCCTAGTACAATCCCAACAAAGTGAAAACAACTACTTCGTATATCCCCATAATGCCTCTTGCAATGCGGCCGATGGTCTCTGTAACAAGCCCGCTGGAAATCGCCAGAATTAAAATCAAGAAACCATACTGGCTGATAGTGTCCAGATAT
Source organism: Bacillota bacterium (assembly GCA_012727835.1). Next base: position 21,041 of record JAAYGE010000199.1, on the reverse strand, counting down.
CGGTATACTATACCTCGGGGTAAGAAAAAGAAAAGCAATTTGGAGCCATCCAATGGTGGTATGGGAATCAAGTTAAAAACAGCGAAATAGACGTTATACAATATCAACCAATTTAGCAGTCTTACAAAAGGCGTGTTCCCGGTGTTGAGGAGCAAAAGAGCAGAAAGCAAGGTGGCAGCAAGCCCTAGTAAAAGATTCATGGCCGGGCCGGCTAGCGATACCCAAGCCATCCCCTGCTCCCGATTATCAAAATTATAAGGATTAACCTCTACTGGCTTAGCCCAGCCAAATCTAAATATAAGTAGCATGACAAGTCCGATGGGATCAATGTGGGCGATCGGGTTCAGGGTGAGCCTACCCCGTATGCGGGGGGTAGGATCTCCTAAACGATCGGCCACCCAAGCATGGGCATATTCATGGAAGGTTAAAGCTATCAGCAAAGCTGGCAGTTGTAAGAAAATATCAGGGGTGAAACTTCTTAACATCACTATCTTCCTTCCTCTGGTGTCAGCAATAGCTGACGTGCTAACTCTAGTTCCTGCTCCTTATTGACTACCTGACCATTTAGGCGGGCCATGTGTATTTTTCGCAGAATTTCACCCACCTGCGGACCCGGTTTAAGACCAATGCTCAATAGATCATGGCCATTAACTTCGGGGTGGACGTTAACTAAGTGCTTCCAGTACTCTGCCAGCTGTTTTCTGACCGCCCTACCCTGCAACACGGCCATAGCCACCTGACATTCGGCCGGTTGTCCCTCCAGCAATTGAAACACCTCTTCCCCGCGGCTGGCCTCGGTTAACCCCGTAGCCAAACCGGCCTGCGTAGCAGAGAAGGAAAGTAACATTTCCCGTTCTCTTTTCGTTAGGGCCAGCCGCTCTGGCCACAAGTGCAATTGCTCTGTGGTAACTCCCGTTGAAAGAAGCAACAAATATACCAACCAACGCTCTAAAGTGGTATCCGTTTGTAGGTCTTCAAACCACTGGATATGGTCCTGGGCATCACGCAGATGGGCAATCAGTGTATCGGAGAGTTCTAGGCCCGGCAAAAGGGTCGGCCAGATCCCCAGTTCATCCATGCGTAATATTATATGAGGGGCCTTATCCTCGCTCAAGGATTGCACCAGCTCGTCCTTGATCCGCTCGCCTGAGACTTCTTTTAATAGATTATGCTCTAAGGCGTTTCTTAAGAAACCCATGGTTTCAGGCTCTATCTTAAATCCATAACGTTGTTCGAAGCGAATAGCGCGCAAAATGCGCGTAGGATCATCTACAAAACTTAAGTTATAGAGAACCCGGACAATTCCTGCTTCCAAATCGGCGCGACCACCGAAAAAGTCATAGAAGCGCCCATAATCGGTTCCGTGCAGAGCGATGGCCACGGTATTGATAGTAAAATCTCGCCGATAGAGGTCTTGCTTCAGATTTGCCTGCTCCACAGTAGGCATAGCCGCCGGACTGACGTAAAATTCGGAGCGGGCCGTGACTAAGTCCACAGTGACACCATCGGGGCGCTTAATTGTGGCCGTACCAAACTGGGGGTAGGTCTGAACGGACCCACCAAAAACTTTGGCCAGCTGTTCAGCAAATTCTATGGCCGACGGCTCCACCACAATATCGATATCATGGTTTGGAACGTTGAGCAATAGATCGCGCACTATACCTCCTACCAAATAGGCCCGTACCTGGTGGCGCGCCGCTTGCTTCCCGATCAGCAACAGCAGTCCTTGTAGTTTCTTAGGCAAGCGTTCGGTCATCAAATTGGCCAGCATAGTGCTCCGAGACGGTTCATCAACGGTGGCACGCCCATTCATTTGATACCAATGGGGATAGCTACGTCCATGCAAAGCCTTCAACACATCGGTACGAGTCACTATCCCGATGAGCTTCCCCTCCTGATCAACTACCGGTAACCGCCCGATGTCTTTGCCGACTAGCAATCGCTGTATTTCGTCCAACGAAGCAGTGGGAGAAATGGTTACCACATTGGTAGACATGAAACCTTTCACGGGAGCATGGGTTAAACCATGATGGATAGCCTTATCCACATCACGGCGAGAAATGATACCTACCAACTGCCCATCGGCAATGACCGGTAAACCGCCATGACCATAACGCAACATGGCTTGGCCCACTTCTTCCATAGAGGTATCAGGAACGGTGCTATGAATCGGCTGGGACATGATATCGGCGGCTGTCAGAGGAGGACTCAAGCGGGTTGCTAAATAGCTCACCAGCTGTTGCTTCAGCTCTAGTAATGAGCGTCCCTTAATAGTAGCAGCAGCAGCTAAAGGGTGGCCACTGCCACCGAAATGGGCAACAATTTCGTTTACCGGCAGGTGATTGAGGCGACTGCGGGCGGTTAGATGCACGCGCCCGTCCATTTCTACTAGGCAAAACACTAGATCGGCTCCTTCAATGGCTGCCAAACGCTCGCTGAGCAGTCCTAAGCCATCTAGGTAATAGTCAATAGAACAGAGGGTGATGAGAATGCTTACTCCATGGTGATAGAATCGCTCCGAATTGGCTAACATCTCTTCTAGCAAAAGGCGATGGTTTTGAGTCAACGGACTATGTAAATAGCGATGAATTACTTCTAAATCGGCTCCCGCTTCTAACAGGAACCGAATAGCATCCACATCTTGCAAGGTGGTAGTAGGTGCGGTGAGAGAGGAAGTATCGGCATAGATACCGAGAGCCATAACCGTGGCTTCCAATTGGTTGGGTACCAGGTTCTGGGCCGCCATACGGTTCACCAGAAAACTGGTGATAGCCCCCACCTTAGCATGATGCAGTTTAGCCCGGGTAATCGGCTCTCTAGGTGGCGGATGATGATCAAAAATTGTCACCTGTACATCCGGTCGTTCCAACAAAGCTTTAAAACGACCTAAACGCTTGGCTTGTTGAGTATCAACGATAATTAACTCGCTTACAGTACCAAGATTAAGCATTTCGGGGGCTCTAATAGGCAGCGAATCCCTATACAAGGAGTAAAATTCGCGTACGGGGCGGCTCAACTGTCCAGAAAAATAGAGGGCTGCCTTAGGGTAGAGCTGGGCAGCGGCTAACATGGCTCCTAAACCATCAAAATCCGTGTTTACATGGGTTGTAATTACCTGCACAACCAAGTACCCCCCTTCACCTACATATAAATTATACATGTACTCTCCACCTATTGCCAGCAGGCAGTTAGGCAGAGGGGAAATAGGGGTTTGGTGAGAGGAATTTCGTAGAAGCCACGGGATGCTGCTCTAGGCACGGTAGGGCCTGCCCGTGCTTAAGCACATCCCGCAGCCTAAAGTGTATCCGAAACTACCATTGGCATACCAATAGACTCCTAGGACCTCTTTTTTCCATAATCCCCATACACTAGCTCACCTAACCTTTAGGGTCAAAAAGCAAAGCTACAATAAAACCAAAAATTATAGCCGACGTGATACCCGCACTACTCAGATCAAAAATACCGGCCAAAACACCGACTATCCCATGGATTTCCAACTCCCGCAAAGCTCCTTGCACCAATTGATGGCCAAAGGAGGTGATGGGGACCGTGGCCCCTGCCCCAGCAAACTGCACCAGGGGTTCATACAGCCCTAAGCCTGATAGAATTCCCCCTATTACAACAAAGAGGGTTAACACATGGGCCGGAGTAAGGGAAGTTAAATCAAAGAGAAGCTGAGCCAAGGCACAAATTAGTCCGCCGACGAGAAAGGCCGTTAAGTAGCTACCCATTTATTGCGCCTCCTTTGCTAGCTGTTCTAGCACCACCGCATGGGCAATGCAAGGAATCGATTCGCCCTGTTGAAAGGTCAAAGGGCTTAGCAGGGCGCCAGTCGCAATAATCAATACCCGTTGCAACTCGCCGCTTATCACTTTCGGCAGAACGCTACCCAAGGTAACTACCGCCGAACAGGCGCAACCGCTGCCGCCGGCAAACACCGGCTGTTGCTGCAAATCAAAAACACGGCAACCGCAATCATCATACTTGTCCTTTAGATTAATGCCTTCCTGTTTCGCCAGCTCTAGCATAATTTTCTTCCCCACACTAGCTAAATCCCCCGTAAGGATCAAATCATAATCGGCCACCGATCGTCCCGTGTCTAAAAGGTGGCGTTGCAAGGTATCCATAGCCGCAGGAGCCATGGCCGAGCCCATGTCGAAAGGGTCCTTTATACCCATGTCCAATACTCGGCCTATTGTAAAATGGGTAATGGCGGGCAGATGGGGATCGTCGGCTTGAGATACCAGGGCGGCGCCGCTACCGGTCACCGTTGTTTGCGAATAGGGCGGCCGCTGTCCTCCATATTCGGTAGGATAACGATATTGGCGCTCGCTGGTGCCATAATGGCTGGAAACGGCCGCCACAGTGTGGCTAGCATAACCGCCATCAACTAGCACCGCTGCTAGCCCCAGAGACTCGGCAAAGCTGGAACAAGCCCCATAAAGACCCAAAAAGGGGATTCCTAGGTCTCGGGCCGCAAAATTGCAGGTGATAATCTGGTTAAGGAGGTCGCCGGCCAACATGTAGTCAATATCTTGGCTGGTAAGTCCCCCCTTGGTAATGGCCAAATTAACCGCTTCTTTCATCATAGCCCGCTCGCTAGCCTCCCAGCTTTTATGCCCCAGGGTCTGATCCGGATACACGATATCGTAACAGGAACCGAGGGGACCTTCTCCTTCCAAGGGACCTACGACGGTGGCAGCTGCTTTGATACGAGGAAAATTGTTAAATACTAGAGTTTGCGCACCCAACTTTCGTTCCAGCATACCTACCCTCCTAACCTAACAACGCCTTGATTATACCCACCACGAAGGCTGTTACTGTGCCATACACGATTACCGGGCCGGCTAAAGAAAACATCTTTGCGCCTACCCCTAAAACCAAACCTTCCCGTTTAAATTCTAGGGCGGCCGAAACCACCGAGTTGGCAAACCCGGTTACCGGCACTGCCGTTCCAGCACCAGCGAATTGCGCGATAACATCATAAATCCCTAGCCCGGTGAGCACGGCAGAAATCAATATTAAGGTTGCTACCGTTGGGTTGCCCACATCCTCTACGGAAAAGCCTAAACGTAAGTACAGCTGGGTGATAGCCTGGCCGAAAACACAGATTAATCCGCCCACCACATAAGCCACGATTACATTACGTAACACCGGCGGTTTGGGTTTTTGCTTTTGAGCCAGACTTTGGTACGCCTGTTGCTGGGCCTGCTGTTGTTTCTTATCCGCTGACATTGATATTTTCCTCCTATCTTCCCTAGCAAAAAATACCCAGGCGACGGCCTGGGCGGGAACCGATTACTCCTGATCGTATACGTAAGCAATTTTTACGTTTGCTTTGAAATCAACGATTTTCCCATCAACAACGTCACCGGTAAAGTTGTAGACTTCTACTCCAGTTATGTTAGGATGTTGGCGGGCCGCCTGGGCTACCGCATTTCTTACCGCAGCTTCAAACCCCTGTTTCGATTCGCCTACCACTTCCACTACCTTAACCAGTGTGCTCACACCATTACCCTCCTTGTTGCAATGGAATAATAGGGATGAACCAACCGCCCGTCGATGGAATCGCCGTCCGTTTGCATAACGAGAATACCGCCCTGGGGAATTCGGTCTACCGAGTTGGACCAAATGAACCACATGGCTAAGGCTATCAATAGGAGCAGCAATGATAAAACAACTACTTTATAGCGAGTATCAGAAAACAACAGGGTTGGCCACCTCTTTCTGAATCGGTTTATCGCTCTTAGTATAAACATCCCTTTTGGCAAATAATCAAAAACCGTGCCGTCGTTGCTCTAACACCGGCACGGTTTAAAATCTACTATCCACCTAATGAAGCCCGTAATTTCTGTAGAATCTTTTTCTCCAAGCGGGAGATTTGTACCTGGGATACGTTGAGACACTTGGCAACCTCTGTCTGGGTTTTGCCTTGAAAATAGCGCATTTGGATTATTGTTTGTTCCCTCGGTGCCAATTGGCCAATTAGCGTTTGTAAAGCTATATTGTCAGTCCAAGCCTCGTCAGGCTGTGGCTCATCGGTGAGATGGTCAATTAGGTAAATCGGGTTGCCATCATCTTGATATATCTGGCTTTGTAAAGATGCGGGTGTACTAGTAGCTTCCAACGCTAGCACAAGGGTTTCAGCCTCTACGTCCAAAGCTGATGCCAATTCCTCAATCGTAACTTCCCTACCTAAAGAAGTACTTAAACTCTCCTGTTCTCGGCGAGCCCTAGCTGCCAGCTCCTTCAAGCTACGGCTTACCTTAATCGGACCATTATCGCGCAAGTAACGGCGGATCTCGCCCAAAATGAGGGGGACGGCGTAGGTAGAAAACCGTACATTCTGACTTAAGTCGAAGCGGTCAATGGCTCGTATCAATCCTAAACAGCCCAGCTGAAAGAGATCCTCCATTTCCACCTGCCGGTGAGCAAAACGGCCAACCAACGACCGAACCAAGCGCAAATTGCAATTCACCAAGTAGTCGCGGGCCCCAGTATCACCCGCCTGAGCTCGAGCTATTAAACGCTTGGTTTCCTCGTCGCTCAATAAGGGTAACTTTTTTTCCGGTCCCTGCATGGCAATACCTATTCCTGCGTATCGGACTGCGCAGCTAACCACTTCACCATACGTACAGAAGTACCCTGATTCGGCTTGGAAGTAACGCTCAACTCATGCATGAAGCTTTCCATAAAAGAAAACCCCATGCCCGTTCGCTCCTGATCAGCCTTGGTGGTAAACATTGGTTCCATGGCCTGCGCAACATCCTCTATGCCGATGCCATCATCTTCTACAATAATCTCTAGGCCGTTGCCCTCCAGAATCCTGGCGCGAATACGGACCTCACCAACTCCATGCTCATAGGCATGAATAATTGCGTTGGTAACCGCCTCCGAAACGGCAGTCATTATTTCATCTAATTCTACCAGCGTCCAGTCACCCACTTGCAGCGCAAAGGCAGCAACCGCCTGGCGAGCAAACCTCTCATTTTGAGATAAAGAAGGGAAACAGAGCAGCATACTATTCTTAACTTCCATCATCATTCGCCCCCCATTACAGTTGCTCTAGCGCCAACTTTTCAGTCGGATAGATGCCCATAATGCGAGTTAGCCCCGATAGTTCAAATATTCTTCTTACTTGTTGGTTAAGGCAACAGGCCGCCATTTGCCCCCCCATTTGACTCAAGCGCCGATAGCGACCGAGAATAACTCCTAAGCCCGAGCTATCCATAAATGTAAGTCCCTGCAAATTGAGCAGAACGGAAGTGGCTACGTCCTTATCTAGCTCCTTTTCAATAGCCGTGCGCAAGGCATCAGCCGTATGGTGGTCAAGCTCGCCCGTTAGACGCACAACTAAAGTGCGGTTTTTCATTTCCAGTTCAATCTGCAATCCTAACCCCCCTTGAGTGAGTTGTAACCCATCTGTTCTATTATTCTAACAATCCTTTCCTGTCTCCTTCCTTATCTGCAAAAAATCCCATGATATAAAAAAAGGGCTACCCGCAGGCAGCCCCTTTCAGTTTCTCTAGTGAGATTAAGTTCCAAACCATGAACGTAATAGACGCAAGAAGTTGCCTAAGAAGCCCAATTTGGCCACGTCCTGAGTAGCTATCAGATCAACCTGGGCCAAAACCTCATTGCCTTGTACCAGTTTAAGCACACCTAAGCGCTCCCCATTGGTTATGGGGGCAAATACCCGAGCCGGCAATTCCACCTGCTGCTCAAGTTCATCGAAAGATTGCCCCTTCTTGAGCAAAACCGCCAACGGTTCGGCAGTCTTAACAGGAATTCGTTGCACTTGGCCACGATTGACAGCTACGCTGGTTACTTCACTTCCCGCTGGTACCACAATCCGGCCTATGTAATTGGCGAATCCATAGTTTAGCAGCTGGGTGACATCCTGGTAACGCAACTCATCGGAAGGTGCGCCCAACACTACGGCAATCAGCCGAAAACCATCCCGTTCGGCGGTGGCGCTCAGACAATAGCGAGCCGCATCGGTAAGCCCGGTCTTAAGTCCATCGGCTCCCGAATAGCCGCGAATGAAGCGATGGTTCGTGTTAAATAGCTCCACCGGCCCTTTAGACCGCTGCAAGTAAGTGATTCGTGTGGTCAACCAATCTTTTAGTATGGGCTGATACTTCAGCAAAGTCACTGACATCAAGGCCACATCATAGGCGGAGGAATAACCTTCGTCCCCCGGCTTACCAGTCACACTAATACCATCTAATCCGCAGGCGTTGATAAAATGGGTATTCTCCATACCCAGCTCCCGAGCTCGCTGATTCATTGCAGCTACAAAAGCCGATTCGGAGCCAGCCACATGCTCAGCCAAAGCCACTGCCGCATCATTGGCCGATTTAATTGCCACCGCCATGAGCATTTCCTCGACGGTGAATTGCTCACCCGGCTCCAAGTAAATCTGGGCGCCTCCGTAAGAGCAGGCATGGGGCGAAGCTGTAATTGTATCCTCTAATTTTATCTGCCCCGACTCTAAAGCCTCTAATACTAACAGCATAGTCATTATTTTAGTTACCGACGCGATGGGTAAACGCTCGTCGGGGTTCTTACTTAGCAATACCTGCTTGGTCCCCATATCCATTAACACAGCAGCTTTCGAGTGTAAATTCTCCTCTACAGCAGAAGCCATTACCGGCAAAAGGTTACTAGTATTAGGACTTGCCCAAGCGAAGCTAACAGAGGATGTAAGTAAGGCGACAAGCAAACTTAAGGTAAGGCAATACCTAAAGGGCCGCACACCGATTCCCCCTTACAACATTTGTTATTAGCTTTGCCTGTGGCCGCCCATATCATGCAATCTAGCCATAAAATCCCTTACGAACGCAAAATTTCGGCAATCAATGGTCGTTTTTCTACTGGTTCTAAACTCAACTGCCAGGCGGACAAGGCCTCGGGGGCAACGGCTTGCAACAGTTCTTGTTTAGCCCCGTGTAAAACCGCCAACGCTTCCCCCTCCTCTACCCAGTCTTCACGCTTCTTGAGTAGGACAATACCAGCCGCCTTATCGATCTTCCCATCCTTCTTGGTACGGCCGGCACCTAGCTTTACTGCACATTGACCAATAGTATGGGCATCCAATTCGGCCACAAACCCCGCCTCCGGTGCAGCAAGAACTAACTGCTGTGGGCTGCTGGGCAAAAGACTAGGATCGTGCAAGTAACGAGCATCGCCACCTTGCCGGGTGACAAACTCAACAAACTTTTCCCAGGCCGCTCCGCTAACCAATAGTTGTTCCAGCTCGGTTTTGGCTTCACTATTATTACTGCTCAATCCGCTGCTGACCATTAACTCGGATGCGAGGGCTAATACTAGTTCTCGCACATCGGCCGGTCCCCGGTTTTGCAAAACATCTATGGCTTCTTTGACTTCTATACTATTGCCCACCGCATACCCTAAGGGCTGGTTCATATCACTCAAGATGGCACCCATCTTACGGCCGAAATGCTGCCCGATGGACATCATTATTTCCGCCAGACGGCGAGCTGCTTCCAGCGTAGGCATCAGTGCACCGCGGCCATACTTCACATCCAGCACGATGTGCTGGGCACCACCGGCCAGCTTCTTACTCATAATGGAGCTAGCAATTAAAGGCAAACTACCCACGGTAGCCGTCACATCCCGTAAAGCATAAACCTGTTTGTCAGCAGGGGCTAGGGTGGGTCCAGCACCAATCATACTGAGGCCGATATGGCGCAGGTTCTGTAAGAATTCTTGATCAGTTAAATCGGTAGTAAAGCCGGGAATACTCTCCAGTTTATCGATAGTCCCTCCCGTGTGCCCCAAACCCCTGCCGGTTAATTTGGCCACGGCTAAACCGGCGGCAGCCAGCAGGGGGGCCAGCACTAAACTGGTTTTATCCCCCACTCCACCGGTGCTATGCTTATCAACCGTGGGTCGGGGCAAGAAGCTCAAATCCAGCTGCTGACCGGAAGCCAAAAAAACCTCCGTTAAAGCCACCGTCTCCGCCGTAGTCATCCCCCGCAAATAGACCGCCATTAACCAGGCTGCCATTTGGTAATCGGGAACATTGCCTGCCAAGAATTCGGAGACTAACCACTGCAATTCTTCCCTGCTGAGCTCCAGCCCGTCTCGCTTCTTGGCTATGATTTCCACAGCTAACATTCCTCTATCCCCTCCAAAATGTTTTGGCCGCAGTCCAAAGGTTCAACTCCTAACCAACAGGCGGCCGTATATCCAATCCAACAAAGGCTATCGGCGTCGGGCAAAACACTACCGCCGTCAAAGCGAGGGCTATATAACATTGCCGGCACATACTCGCGGGAATGATCGCTGCTGGGAGTTGTAGGGTCGCAACCGTGGTCGGCGGTGATAATCAACAAATCCTCCTCCCTAAGGGCAGCTATAAGCTCGGGCAAAGCCTGATCAAAGGCAGCTAACGCCTGGGCATAGCCGACCGGGTCGTTGCGGTGGCCGTAAAGCATATCGAAGTCAACTAGATTAGTAAAGATGAGACTACCATGTCCCGATTTGATGGCCTCCCAGGTGGCCCTAATACCTTCTTGATTATTGCTGGTTTTCTGGCTCTTGGTAATACCACTACCGGCAAAAATATCGCCAATCTTGCCTATCCCTATTACCGTCCCCCCGGCATCTTCGATACGGTTTAACAGGGTATAGCCGGGACTAACAGAAAAATCCCGCCGGTTTGCCGTCCGGTGGTAATGGGGGTACTCGCCCACGAAGGGACGCGCTATTACTCTAGCTACCTTATGTTCCGAGCGCTGCATGTAGGCATGGGTTTGCTCACAAATGTAATAAAGCTCCTCCAAGGGCACCACCTGTTCGTGGGCTGCAATCTGTAGCACACTGTCGGCTGAAGTATTAAGGATCAGTGCGCCTGTAGCCTCATGCTGCGGACCCAATTCCCGAATAATTTCGGTGCCACTGGCAGTTACATTCCCAATTACCTCCCGACCACTTAAGCGAGAAAGAAAGTCAATAACACTGGTTGGAAAACCCTGCGGGTATGTGGCAAAAGGTTGCTCTTGGGGGAACCCCATCATTTCCCAATGGCCGGTTAAAGTATCCTTTGCTGGTGATTGGGTAGCCAGCCGTAGCACATAGCCTTGTGGCTGGGCCACGGGCGGTAGTTCCGGGTGGTTCAATAAGTTACCCAGTCCCAGTTGCTGCAAATGAGGTAAGTCTACTGGCGCCACATCTAAAATGTTTCCCAAGGTGTTGCTGCCCGCATCTCCAAACAGATGGGCATCGGGCAGGGCCCCGATCCCTAAGCTATCTAGAACTACAATAATAACTCTTGCCAATCTGCTCATCTCCTTTGCAAGTTACAAAACCTGCTCTCCTAACGAGGGAGAACAGGTCTTTGCGGGAAACGCTATGCTCGTGGGTGGGATTTACGGTAAACTTCTTTGAGGCGATTGCGAGTAACATGGGTGTAAATTTGCGTTGTAGAAATATCCGCATGACCCAACATCTCTTGCACTGAGCGTAAGTCGGCACCATTCTCTAGCAAATGGGTGGCAAAGGAATGGCGCAAAGTATGGGGAGTGATGTTAACATCGATGCCTGCCTCCTGCGCATAGCGCTTGAGTATTTTCCAAAAGCCTTGGCGGGTCAGCCTGCGGCCATGGTGATTGACAAACAAGGCCGTTTCTCCACTGCGCCTAACCAGTTCGTGGCGTGCCACCTGTAGATATAGCTCCAAATACTTGATAGCCACCGACCCAAGGGGAACTATACGCTCCTTATCTCCCTTGCCTAAACAACGCAAGTAGCCCGCTTCCAAATTAATATCGGTCAGATCTAATGAAATTAATTCGCTGACCCGTAGACCGGTGGCATAAATAACTTCCAGCATGGCCTTGTCGCGAATGCTGTGGGGATTTTCTAATGTAGGTTGATTGAGCAGGGCTTCAACCTCGTTTAGATTAAGAACCCGTGGTAAACGTTTTTCCACTTTCGGTGACTCCAGATGGGCCGTGGGGTCTTTCTCTATAAGGTTTTCTGCTAATAGAAATTGGTAGAAAGACTTTATCGCTGCTAAGTTGCGTGAGATTGTGGAGGACGCTCTACCCATATTTTGTAATTCTTCCAGATAGGCACGCACCGCGTCCTTTTCCGCATCCCGAAAAGAATTAACATTATGTTTTTGTAGGAAACGTGCATATGCCCTCAAATCCCGCCCGTAGGCGTCGAGCGTATTTGGAGCCAAACCCCGTTCCACACTTAAATAGGCTAAATATTCTTCAATCTGTTGCTCCATGGACATCCTCCGATTATTTATGTGAAGTCGGTCACTTCTAGTATTCCACGCCCAAGCGGCTAAATCCTGCCCATCTATGCTTATGTAAAGCTGCTTGTCGATGAAAAAAAATTGGGGCTCTCCTACTCAGGACAGCCCCCGATGTGCAGTCCGCACTTCAAAAACCAAATTTAAACCAAAGGCGCAGGCTGCCGAGCCAGCGCTGCCAGAAACTTTGAGCGCCTTTTCCTTGCAACTGTGAGGTTGTAGCCTTAATAATCTCTTCGGCTCCATTCAGCTCCGCCCCGCCGGTCATCGTTGCTGCTATCCGCCAAACAACAATAACAATCACTAGTAGTGCTAAACAAATGGCGGCCAGCTTAACTATTTTTCCCCAATTCTTGCCCAAAGGACCAATGGTGATCACAAACATGGCGCTCGCCTCCTTCCCCTTGCCCTGCGGGCCAGGGCGTTTACCTATTTATATGCGAGCTAGCTGATGACCATACCAAAGGCCCGTCTTTCCGCATGCCGCTCTAAAGCATAAACGATTAATTCATCGATAAGCCGAGAATAGGCTAAACCACTAGCTTCCCATAGTTTAGGATAGGCCGAAATACGGGTAAACCCGGGCATGGTATTGACCTCATTAATTAAGAACTGTTCGTCGGCTCTACGTAAGAAGAAATCGACGCGAGCCAATCCGCTACAACCGACGGCCTTGTAGACACTGAGTGCCAATTGTTGCACCTCAGCAACCTGCTTCGGTGTTAAAGGAGCAGGAATGATCACTTGCGAGTCGCTTACATATTTGGCCTCATAATCGTAAAACTCGGCGGCAGGAACAATTTCGCCAGGTACGGAGACCACCGGTTCGTCATTGCCTAGGACACTGCACTCGATTTCCCGTCCATCAATAAAAGCTTCAATCACAATCTTACTGTCATAGGTGGCAGCCAGCTCTAATGCCTGAGGCAAACTATCGGGAATATGCACTTTGCTAATCCCCACACTGCTGCCCATATTAGCCGGCTTTACAAAGCAGGGAAAGCCTAATTGCTCCTCAACGGCCCTTAGTACCGCCGCCGGTTGTTCCCGACAATAATTACTCTGAAAAGTTAAGAAAGATCCTTGGGGAAAACCACACTGGGCGAAGACCTGCTTAGCCATCGCCTTATCCAGGCAAAGGGAAGAAGCCAACACGCCAGAACCCACATAGGGAATATCCAGAATTTCCAATAGGCCCTGGATAGTTCCATCTTCACCGTAGGGTCCGTGCAAAACGGGAAAAGCCACATCTACCCCAGCTAAGGCCTCCACCGGATTTTGACCCACCTCTGTCTCAGGCACACTCTCCCCTTGAGCCAAAACCTCCAAGGGATTTAAACCCCGTATCCACTTGCCCGATTTGCTAATGGCAACAGGAATTAATTCATATTTATCACGGTCGGCCGCACGCCAGACCGATGCTGCCGATTGTACCGATACTTCGTGTTCTGCTGAACGGCCACCGAATAACACTGCTAACTTTCTATGGGCCATTGCCACCTACCTCCTTTTCAGGCTCTGAAATCCGCTTACCTTCGGATTAATAAAACGCATGGCCACACCAACAAATCCAAAAACCAATAGAACCTCCCAATAGGTGTACCAATTCCGTGACACATCATGGGCCACAATTGCCTCTACCGCACCCACAGGCTCCCCGTCTAAGAAGTAGGTCACTTTCCCCACTACTTGCCCTTCAGTCAGGGGTGCCTGTAGAGGGTCGTTGAGGGTTAGCTCCCAGGTTACCGGCAACTGTCTATCCTGTTTTGCCCTAATAACTACTAGTTCGGAACCAGCCACCAATAGGGCTCTTTCTGTGGTATAGCGAACAGGTACGGCCGTAACTGCCCTACCTTTACCTATGGGGGAGATGCTAGACCAATTCGCGAAACCATAGTCTAAGAGGGTTTTGGCATCCTGCCACATAGCAGCACCTTGGGCCTTGAATAGAGCCACCCCTAATTTGAGGTTGCCAGCCTGGGCAGCTGTGACTAGGCAATTGCCAGCGGCACGCGTATAACCGGTCTTCCCACCTAGTGTACCCTCATACTCGGTCAACATCTTATTACCGTTAATCAAGGGGCGTCTCTCCCCCGTTGGTAGATCTATATAATAAACGCGCGTGGAAGTTATTTCTCGAATAAGCGGTTCTTTAAAAGCCGCTGCAAAAATTTTGGCCATATCTTTGGCTGTAGTGTAGTGATCCTCATCGGGAAGCCCACTGGGGTTAACGAAGTTACTATTGGTGGCTCCCAACTCCTTGGCTCGCGCGTTCATCAAGTCGGCAAATTGGGCTACTGAACCAGAAACATATTCCGCCAAAGCGACGGCCACATCATTAGCAGAATGGACTAAAAGAGCGTGTAACAAATCCTTTACTCTGTATTCTTCCCCTTCTTTGCAGTAAAGGGCAGTACCCTCCTGATGTTCCGCATTACTGCTAATGGTCACCACATCGGAAAGATTGCCCCGCTCAATTACTAACAAAGCGGTTAGAATCTTTGTAGTGCTGGCTGGATAGACCTTTTCCTCCGCTTTAAAACCCGCCAAAACTTCACCTGTGGTTAAATCAAATAAAGCGGCCGCCTTTGACGATATGGGGGGCAAAGACGCCGCTTCACTGGGAGTGATAATTGTCATAACAACCAATAAAGAAATCATCAAGATGCCTACAAAATATCGCACGCCGCATCCTCCTCCCGTTAATTATAACAGAGGAGAACCGGTCTGCGTACCAAGAGCTACTTACAGTTTAATCCAATCTATAGAAAGCGGGATATCAATTTTACCAGTAAAGGTGAAAACCAGGTCTCAATTATGCTAGCTACAAAGATTACTATCCCCGCCAATAAACAGTTACCCCCATACTGGATGAAACGTTGCCTAAAAGTGGAGCGGCGGGGTCGCAACGATGGGCGCAAAGTTTGAATAGTAAAAAAGATGGACATGGCGGAGATGGACAAGAGGGCGGGTACTAATAAGAGATTATGCGGTAAAACCGAGCAAGCCGCTAACAAGAAACCTTTGGCCCCCATCTGATGCACCAAAAACCCAACGGAAAAGCCCAACACAAAGCCCTGAAAGAAGACAATGACAATCACAATAGGTAACCCAAAAATCAAAATCCCCAGGAGCCAAATTAGAGCCGCCAGTTGTAAATTGACCGTTAAAGTCTGCATAAAAACTGCCGATCCGCTAGGGACGACAACGCCACTGGCAAAGAACTGTTGCAGAAAGGCTAACAATTCCTGCTTTTGGCTAAAGGTTAGCGCCTTGACCGCTATGGCTCCAAAAAACACCCCCACAGCGAACAAAACCAAGACAAAAAAATAGCTGACGAAATGCTCCTCCAAATGTTGTTTTAGCCGCGCTTTATACATGTCGGGCGCCTCCTCCCATGCTTGTCTATAAACAACCTATGCTTGTATCCCAAAATTAGAAGCGAGTTTATTCCGGCGCCTGATTGCATAAACTGAAAAAAACGGCTAGGAGGGCAAGAATGCGACAATTGATTCTAAGCCATTCTTGTTGGTTGGCAGGTAACAAAGGGGAGGTAATTGAACACCTGCAGCGGCTCGAACAAACCTATGGCGATATCTCCATAAAACAACTGCTAAAATTGCTACAGCATTAAACAAAAGGGCAGTGGGATCCCTTGGAACGAGAAGCATAACTCCAGTTCCTACGGTTTCCACTGCCCTGCTACATCATGGGAGTGCAAACTAACCTAATTGTTCCTGTTCGCTGACCTGCTGTTTACTAAGGCGATAATAGAAGGCAGAAGCGGTGGTTGCTATAGCAAAGGCTAAAAATCCAAGCAAGAAAGGAAACTTAGGGTTCAGGGTATAAAGAAGCCCAGCAGACAAGGCTCCAAAAATCCCGCCTAACGATTTGAGACCATTAAAATAGCCCATCACTAAGTTGCTATCCGTATCCTTCGCCATACCGGCCACTAGGCTTTGCGTCAGTGGTACACTGACCGCATAGAAAGCAAAATATAAGATATTGGCGGCTACAAAAGGCACCAGAGCATTAAACAGGATCACGCCCAGAATTGCGAAGGATGCACAAAGATAGACATAGATAGAAGAACGCTTGATATCGGTTTTATTCACCAGCCAGAGGGCAATGGTGCTATTGGCCGCTAAGCAAACAAATCCGATTACCGCTTTAATAGCTCCGTTATAGCCAGAGGATAAACCCAACTGGGCTTTTAGATAGTAGTTAAAGCTCTGATCAAAAGCACTATTTCCTAAGTTGGCAAAGGAGCTAACGACAAAGAGGATTACCAAGAGAGGAGTTAAAATGCTTTTTCCGGCTATAAAAGCAGAGATGGGATTGGTCTCTCTGAACAAGGTTCCAACCTTGACGTCTTTAAGGTTACTAGCCGCATCATCCTGACAGATTAAGAAAAACAAAACACCACAGATTGCTAGAGTAAGAACTTGCGCAATGATGGACGCATTGACACTTAGCTCACCCAACATACCACCCACAAAGTAGCCAAAGGCACTACCTACCGTTTGCAAAGTGGCAGCGATGGTCAGATAGTTTCCCCGCAACTGCGCGGGAGAGGTATTAACCAAATAGGTGAGAAAAGCAGTGAAAACGCCGCCGGTAAAAATACCGGCAAACATTCTCGCACCCACCATCGTGCCCTCGGTGCTCGCCATTCCAAACATGGCTTGACCAGTGGCATACCCCAGGCTACAGATAAGGATGACTCGTCGACTGGATATATAATTTACCAATTTACCCCAAAAAGGCGAGAAAAAGAAGTTAGCCGTCATCATCGACGCTAACGCTACCCCAAACATATAGTCACCAAAGCCACGCTGCTGAATGATAGTTGGTGTCACCGGATGGGCAAAGCTAGCCGCCATATTAAAGAGCATACTCACCCCAAAAAAGAGTAAGGCTCGTCTCCTGTCATGCATCGTCAAACCCTCCGCCCAAAGAATCAAATTGGATGCCCTTCGGCAGTATGTTTAATTAGTATAGCATACTTGATAGCCGTTGGATATTAAGATGTTGTACTCAGCGCCACTGCCCTAGCCCCTCCAGCAGACACTAAGGGGGGCTGTCGCGAAATTAATGCGACAGCCCCCCTGTGATTGTGGGCTTCTAGGCTAACCGGCTAAGGCCCGCCCCCGCTCTAAGGCTTGCTCGTTTAGGGGCAGCAAATTATGTCGATGGGCTGGCAGTGCATACCGGAGAGCAGCCTAAATCGACTCATTTTCTACTATCGGCTTCTTGCCCAGCAATGCACCCAACACCACCATGTTAGCAATACGATCGTTGCCCAGTTCGTTGGCAATTTCGTTAGCCGGCACGGCTAGAACCTCAATATCGTCCCGTTTGGGTGGGCGAGAAATAAGCGAACTATTATAGACTAACAGCCCACCGGGCTTAACATTATCTTCAAATTTATCTAAAGACGGTAGATTCATGGCCACAAGAATGCCGGGCCGAGTTATGAGAGGGCTACCGACGGGTTTATCGGAAACGACAACAGTGCAGTTGGCCGTACCGCCCCGCATTTCTGGCCCATAGGAAGGCAACCAAGACACGTTCTTACCTTCGGTCATCCCCGCATAGGCCAGCATCTGCCCCATGAGCATCACGCCCTGGCCACCAAAACCGGCGAGAATAATCTCATGCGTCATTTGTCTTCCCCCTTTGCATCGATATCTTTGAAAACGCCCAAGGGGTAATAAGGCACCATTTCATCAGCTACTCGCTTCAGCGCCTCCACCGGCGTCATTCCCCAGTTGGTAGGGCAGGTGGATAAGACTTCCACCAAACTGAATCCTTTACCTTCTATCTGATTAGCAAAGGCCCGCTTAATAGCTTGCTTGGCCTTATTGACTAACTGTGGTGTATGCACCGAAACCCGCTCGATGTACGCCGGCCCGTCTAGCGTGGCCAACATCTCCGAAATGCGGACCGGGTACCCCTGCACTTTTGGATCGCGCCCATAGGGTGAAGTGGTCGTCTTATGCCCCACCAGGGTGGTCGGAGCCATTTGGCCGCCGGTCATACCATAGATGCCGTTATTGACAAAGATAACAGTTATATTCTCGCCGCGGGCAGCCGCATGCACAATCTCCGCCGTTCCGATAGATGCCAGATCTCCATCGCCCTGGTAACTGAAGACGATCAGGTCAGGGCGAGCCCGCTTAATACCGGTACACACTGCCGGCGCCCGACCATGGGCGGCTTCTTGCATATCACATTCGAAATAGTTGTAGGCTAATACGGCACACCCCACCGGAGCCACGCCCACGGTGCGATCCAAAATACCTAGATCATCTATAGCCTCCGCCACTAACCGATGAATAATCCCATGGGTACAGCCGGGGCAGTAGTGGGTAACAACATCGGCTAGGGCTTTAGGCCGCTCAAATACTTTAGCCATTATGCCTCCCCTCCCAATATCTCCTTAAACTTGGCAAATACATCTTCCGGTGTGGGCACCATGCCGCCGGTTCGACCATAGAAGTAGACCGGCTTCTTGCCATTGACCGCCAGGCGCACGTCTTCCACCATCTGTCCGGCGCTCATCTCGACACTCAAGAAAGCTTTTGCCCTTTCTGCGGCACGGGCAAAGGGGTCCACTGGGAATGGCCATAGGGTAATCGGGCGAATTAGGCCGACGCGTAACCCTTCTTGCTTAGCTGCCTCCATGGCAGAGCGCACAATACGGGCTGTGGTGCCGTATGCAGCCACCACCAGATCCGCGTCTTCCACATCTACCTCTTCGTAACGCACCTCATTTGCTTCCATTTCAGCATATTTGCGCTGCAAATGCTCATTATGCTCCTCTAATTTATCGGGCTGCAAGTAGAGAGAATTGACCACATTCCGACGACCGGGATGGTTGCGTAAACCGGTTGTGGCCCAGTCCTTCTCGGGCAATTCGGTTACTGTTTCGTTGCGGAACATCACCGGCTCCATCATTTGGCCTAGCATGCCGTCGCTGAGGATCATAACCGGGTTGCGATATTTGTCCGCCAAATCAAAGGCGTCTTGCACCGTATCCACCATCTCCTGAATAGTGGCCGGCGCCAGCACCAACAAGCGATAATCGCCATGACCGCCCCCCCTGGTGGCTTGCCAGTAATCGCCCTGCGCCGGTTGAATACCACCCAATCCGGGGCCCCCACGCACCATATTGATGATGACACATGGTAATTCGGCACCGGCAATATACGAAATGCCTTCTTGCTTGAGACTGATACCTGGGCTGGAAGATGAAGTCATCACTCGAGCACCAGCCCCGGCAGCGCCGTAAACCATGTTGATAGCAGCTATTTCGCTTTCGGCCTGTACCATGGTGCCACCCACTTCCGGAAGCCTTCTCGCCATATATTCCGGCAGTTCATTTTGTGGCGTGATAGGGTAGCCAAAGAAAAGGTGGCAACCAGCTCTAATGGCAGCTTCGCCAATGGCCTCGTTACCCTTCATCAGAATTTTTTCGCCCATTTGCTAAACCTCCTTTAAACTATCTCTCCACTTCGATTACCACATCGGGACACATGCGGGCACAAAAGGCACAAGCGATACACTTAGACTGGTCGGTGATAGTGGCATAGTGAAAGCCCTTATTGTTTATCCCCTCGGACATCACAATAATATTTCGAGGGCATACCGAGACGCATAGTTCACATCCCTTACAACGATCCTCCCTGAAAGTTACCTTCGGCATCTTCCTCCATTACCTCCTTTACAATTTGTTGTAGGTCTATTCCCATGGCCGCTTCATGTAAAGTTGAAGTGGCAATATTGGACCCCGCAGCACCGCCGCCGCCTCTTCCACCAGGTAATGGGCAACAGCATTGAATACCAGGGGTAAGCCGGTGGCGTGCCCAATAGCTAAGGCCAACTCCTCTCCCCTTTGCAAAAGGGAAAGATCGGTGTACTGCATCAAATTGGTGTTGTTGACTAATCCAGTCACCTTCAAACGCGATGCGGTTTCGATGGCCCTAATCAAGTCAACAGCCGGTGCAACCGCCTGAGATAAAGGACGATTGGCATTAACCACAAACAGCATGTCGTAGGCACCCGGTTCCAGCATCTGGCTATAGCGCCCTAATACCCGGGCCCCCACCGGATCGCCTCCCACATCCAGGACTGCAAAGCTATTTGGGTCTTGTAATACACCGCCTACTTCCGGAGGCAAAGCTGGTAAATCGGCCGTAGCCAAAGCCCCGGCGGGAGCGACCACCCGAATGTGGGCTGCCGCCATCAGTTCATGGCGCTCCCGAGAGCGAAAATAGGGATTAACAATATCTAAATCGACAATGGCTAAGTTATCCACTTGTGGTCGCCATTGCAGGGCGTAATTAACAGCCACTTCTGTTTTGCCACTGCCATAACCACCAACAAAGAGGACCATTCGCTTCTTACTAAAGAGCAAAGTTCAAACCTCTCTTTTTTTATATTCGAGGGCCTCTTCCTGGCCATTAAGAACCCGTAAAGCACCTTGGGCTAAAGCCAAAAGTTCGTCTTCACCGGGATAAACCAGTACTGGGGCAATAAACTGTACCCGTTGCCGGATCCATTCCACCAGGTAGGTCTGGTCATAGGCTAAACCACCGGTTAGCACAATGGCATCCACCTCACCCCGTAGGACGGTGGCGGCGCTACCGATTTCTTTCGCAATTTGGTAACTCATGGCTTCGTAGATCAGGCGAGCCTGCTCATCACCATTCTCTATGCGGGACACCACTTCTCGGGCGTCATTAGT
>JAAYGE010000198.1 GCA_012727835.1 Bacillota bacterium | reverse complement strand
CCTTGGCCGGTAAAGGGCGTGCCCAGCTACGCCAAATCGGCGGTCAATCGCGCAAAGGCCGTTGGCACATTTTGATTGCTCGACCCCGTAGTTAAGTGGCAGGATTATCCCCTATTGGTGGAGAAATATTTAGTGAGGCGAAGGTGATCGCCAACATAAGATTAGGGAGGTAGACCTATGGATAAACAGGCGATGAAGGAAAAACTGTGTGCTGCTATTGACGCCCGGCGGGATGAGATTATTGCTATTGGGACTAAGATTTTTGAAAAACCCGAGCTGGGTTATAAAGAAGAGTTTGCTGCCAGTGTGGTGCAGGATACTTTTAAATCTCTAGGCTTAGAATATCGTTCCGGACTGGCCCTCACTGGCGTGCGGGCCGATATGAAGGGCCGGGAGAGCAAGGTTAGAGTGGCCGTTCTTGGCGAATTGGATGCGGTCGTATGCCCGGAACACCCCCATGCGGACCCGTTAACGGGGGCGGCCCATAGCTGTGGCCATAACGCCCAGGTGGCCGGCATGCTCGGTGTGGCCATGGCCCTAAAGGATACGGGCCTCATGGCCGAGCTAGATGGCGATGTGGCCTTTATGGCTGTTCCTGCCGAGGAATTCGTGGAACTGGAATATCGCAACAAGTTGCGTAACGAAGGCAAAATTCGCTTCTTGGGTGGTAAGCAAGAACTGATCGCTCTAGGCGAATTCGATGATATCGATGTAACCATGATGTTTCACTCTGCCAACAGCGATCACAAGATCACCGTGGGTGGAACCAGCAATGGCTTTATCGGTAAACTGGTCCGCTACTACGGCAAGGAAGCCCATGCCGGTGGCGCTCCCCATATGGGAATCAACGCTTTGAACGCGGCTATGCTAGGCCTAATGGGCATCCATGCTCAGCGGGAAACCTTCCAGGATAAGGATCACATTCGAGTGCACCCCATCATCACCAAGGGCGGTGATCTGGTAAACATCGTGCCGGCCGACGTACGTATGGAAACTTACGTGCGGGGTGCGGAAATGGATGCCATCATCGATGCCAGCCATAAGGTAGACCGGGCCCTCAAGGCCGGAGCTTATGCGGTCGGTGCCGAGGTGGAAATTATCCAGCTACCTGGTTACTTGCCTCGCTACCAGTCGGAACCTCTGAATGACATCTTCTATGCCAATGCGGTGGCCTTAGTAGGGGAAGCTGAGGTTGCCCGCGGTGGTCATGGCAGTGGCTCCAGCGACATCGGTGACGTCAGCGCTTTGATGCCGACGATTCATCCCTATGTGGGTGGGGTAAGTGGTCGCGGTCATGCCAGCGATTACGCCATCGCCGATCCCGAGTTGGCCTACATCGTGCCGGCCAAATTGATGGCCATGAGCTTGGTGGACCTGCTGGCCGATGGCGCTGCTGGTGCCTGCAAGTGCAAGGAGGAGTTCCAGCCGCTCTATACCAAGGAGACCTACCTGCAGATGTGGGAGGAACTGCTCGGTAAGTAAACTAAATACCCATCATCAGAAGAATAGGGGAGCTGTCGGCCTGGCCTACAGCTCCTTTATTATTTGCCAAAGGCGGGTTTAAATGTCCCATGCTTTGTACCGCATTTTTGCTCTCTCGTAGGGGCGCTGCCCAATGTGTTCTCGCAACATCTAACGATGTTGCTGTTACCAAACCGCAAGTATTAGGGTAATGTCTCGGCTCGGTCTGTGCCCTCGGGAGCGGGCCGACCAACGGGCGGCCCCTACGGATCTCTCTTAAATTCAGGTCATGCATAGCATTTTGGTTCTTTCGTAGGGGCGCTGCGGTGCTGCGCCCGCGCGGCCGGTGTCAGAGTAGAACTCTCCGCTCAGATTATCTAGGAGCTCCTCGGTGTTTCTGGTGTAATCGGGGAACAACCTTCTCTTTCCCTTTTCAGAAAAGGAGAATTCACCCCCTATGGCGAATAGAACCCACGTAAAGCAATCGGGGGTGGAACGAATGCAGAAATATAGAGTAGCAATTGTAGGAGCCGGAGCCGGTGGACGGGCCCTTCTAACCGCTCTGGTAAAGCTCAATTCGGTACAGGTGACCAATGTTATCGACGAGGATGGGAATGCTCCCGGTATGGCTCTGGCCCGTAGCTTAGGTATTCCTACTATGGTCAATATAGATTCCCTGGCCAATAGGGCCGAACTGAATGTGATCTTCGATGCCACCGGCCGGGCCGATGTTCTGGCCCGTTTAGAGGCCATTAAGCATCCTAAGACCCAAGTGGTAGGTGCGGAGGCGG
>JAAYGE010000197.1 GCA_012727835.1 Bacillota bacterium | reverse complement strand
CCCGGTAAGTCCCGTATCTTGCATCACAGTGGAGTTATAAGCCAGAGTCTGCCCATCGGGCGACCAACGGGGGAAGAAGTCTCTTTTTATGTTAGTGGAGGGAGTAGCAAATACTTGACCGCTGGCCAATTCGACGATCAACACAATGGACTGTTCGGGTCCGCTTTGTACAAAGGCAGCCAGTTGGCCGCTGGGATCCACGTCTATTTGGGAGATGGGGGCGTCCCCGTTAATAGTCGCTATCAGCCGCTGGCCGCTACCATCTAGATTTATAGCCAACAGTTGTTGTCTATTGTTGGTTGCCCGGGTAAAGATCAGGGTTTCACCAGCGGGTAAGAAAGCAGGGGCAGTTCCATTAGTGACAAACTGGGTGGCGGCCGTGTTAACTTCGATTTGGATGAGCTGATCCTGCACTTCCACCACTAGGTGTTGGCTGTCCGGTGCCCAAGCAAAATCGGCAAATTCGTCGAGACCGCTTAACAGCATCCGTGCTTGGCCGGTGACCACCTCAACCACATATAAAGTCCCTCCCGGACTGACCAGTGCAATTAGATTGCCGTCGGGCGACCATTTGGGCACGGTAGCCGGTCCACCTAGATTAAAGGTCAGGCGCTGAACATCGGCCCGGTTGGGACTACGTAACCAGGTATCCCATACGCCGTTGGCACGGGTTGATTGAAAAGCCATGCATCCGTTGGTATTCACCAGAGTTACGGGTATCTGTAGGATTTGGCCGGGGTGTATTTCATAGGGTGGTTCTAAGCTATTAGCGGCTGCAATAACCTCCACCGGCAGATCGAATCTACGAGCAATGAGAAATAATGAATCCCCCGGTTGAACCCGAACAACTGTGCCGGTTAGCACTGGAATTAACAGCTTTTGTCCTGGAACAATCTGATTTGGATCCGACAATTGGTTGGCGGCAACAATTAAGGCCACTGTGCTACCTAGACGCATGGCGATGCGAGTAACCGTATCACCGGGTTGTACCGTGTAAATGAGCAACAAAAACACCCCCTTTGCACAAAAAAACATAGCCACCATAAACGGTAGCCGGCAGCTATGCTGCTACGCATGCACCATAGCTTGCTACATTATATGCAAAGGGGGAGAAGGTGTAACTTGTCTTTCTATTGTCCGATAGCCCGTCTAAAGGGGCTAAAGCCTTGGAAGCGGCCTACAACTTCGTTGGTATCTGAGATAGTCATAAAAACGTTCGGATCTTCTCGCAGAACAATCTCCTTTAGCTGGGCTATTTCAAAACGAGTCAGTACGCACATTATTACTTTTCGCTGACCATGTTGGTAAGAACCTTCTCCTTGTAGGAAGGTAACGCCTCGGTGCAGTTCTTCATGGATAGCGGCAGCAATTTTATCCGACTCGCTGGTAATAATTAGCGCAGTTTTTCGATCCTTCGTATGCTGGATAGCATCCACAGTCCGCGAGGTAACAAACATGGTGATCAGCGTATAGAGGGCGCTGGACAGATCGAAAACCAGGGCCGATCCCGCGACAATCATGCCGTTGAAAGCCAGCATTACTTCCCCCATGGATAAGGAGTAGCGGCGGTTAAGAATGACGCCGATGACGTCGGTGCCACCCAGCGATCCTCCCGCCTTTAGCACCAGCGCTATACCCAACCCATTAAGGGCACCGCCAAAAACAGCGGCCAGGAGTTGGTCATCAACATATATGGCGGTGGGGAACAGGTCCAACAAGAAGGAGAAAGCTAGTACGGCCAATATGGTCAAGCCGATAAAACGGCCACCAATCTTGCGATAGCCCAGGATTAATATGGGGATGTTAATCAGCAATACTAAGGTTCCTGTTGGCCAGCCGGTGAGTTGGTTGATCAACAGACTTACACCGCCAACGCCACCGGAAAGCATGTGATTAGGTATAATCAATTGGGTATAGGCCAGGGCCGACAGGGTGGTTCCCAGTAGGATGAGAATAAACGGGCGCATATATTTTTTGATTTGGTTCACTCTCTCCAACCTCTCTATGCGTATAGTAAGGCCGATGCCTGCTTTCATTATAAGGGATGTGGCTTAATTGCGGAAAAGAGTTACGCCTTCTAAACATTCTTATGCTGATTGGGTAGGATAAAGATGGGTGATCAGCATGGCGAAATGGCTAAACATCTTATTAATTTGGGGATTGCTGGCTATCGGTAATCATCCGGTATACCGGTTGCTACTGAATGATGGTCAGGTTATTGCCTATACTGAATTTGAACCCCATGTGGGCGACTATTATTGGCAGGCCGAAGAGAACAAGTGGTACGTGGTGGTGCGGGTAGAAGCCGACATTGGCTGGCTAGAGCTAACCGAGCCTCCAACGGGACCTAGCGAAACCCCATCGGGCCCCTCTTTGCTGAGGGGTACCTTAGTTTTGTCATCGATAGCTATTATTCTCTTTGTCCTAACTACCAGACGGCAAAAGTGAATAGCAGGGGATAACAGGGATTAGACGCCTACTTCGCGAATAATACTTTTAGCACAATAACTAAGCTCTGGAGCTAGGTTTAAGGAGGCCTTTAGAACTAATGAATTATTGGAGGCAACAGGCCGAAAGTATTAATGATCGACTTGTCCAGATGCGGCGCCATATCCATCAGTACCCGGAGCTGGGTTACAAAGAAGTTAATACGGCTAAGTATTTGGCTGGCATTCTTCGCGAAGAAGGCATCGAGGTGCGGGAAAATGTGGGAGGTACCGGACTGGTGGCAACCATTGTTGGTGCTGCCCCCGGTCGTACTATTGCGCTACGGGCCGACATGGATGCCCTTCCCGTCCATGAGAAAACCGGCAAACCCTATGCTTCGAAGATCCCTGGCGTGAGCCATGCCTGCGGTCATGATGCCCATAGCGCCATTCTGGCAGGTACTGCCATACTGCTGCAGAACCATCGACGGCAGATCGCCGGAACGGTAAAATGTATTTTCCAAGCGGCGGAAGAGTGTCCACCCTTGGGTGGAGTGTTGCCAATGATTGAAGACGGGATCTTGGAAAATCCAAAGGTGGACGCCATCTATGCTCTCCATGTCACGCCTGATTTACCCGTGGGCCAGCTGGGGGTGGCCAGCGGCTTAGCAATGGCGGCTAGCGATAGGGCGGAGATTAAGATTATCGGTTCTGGAGGCCACGGCTCAGCTCCCCAACAGACTGTGGATGCGGTTTTGGTGGCTGCCCATGTGGTGGTAGCCTTGCAAAGCATCGTTTCCCGTAATACGGCCCCCTATGTACCGGCGGTTTTGAGTGTGGGGCTCCTACGGGCCGGTTCTCGTTATAATGTGATAGCGGATACGGCTTATCTGGACTGTACGGTGCGCACCGTAGACAGTCATACGCGGCAATTGATGCAGGAGAAAATCGAACAAATTGTGGATGGTGTAACCAGGGCTATGGGAGCCCGCTACGAACTGCGCTATACGCCGGGCTACCCACCGGCTACTAACCATGCGCAACAGGTGGAAATGGTGGTCAAGGCGGCCGAAGCCACTTTGGGGGCCGGCTCGGTGCGGTTGTTTGAGCAGCCGT
>JAAYGE010000196.1 GCA_012727835.1 Bacillota bacterium | reverse complement strand
TGGCTACGGTAATTAACATTGTAAACGTTATCCTAAGTTACACACTTATTTTCGGTAATTTTGGCTTCCCCGCCTTGGGAGTCAAAGGTGCGGCATGGGCATCCTATATCGCACAGGCCGTGGGTGCCCTCTTGGCCATGTATATCATGCTCTATCGCCAGGAAAATCTGGTATTCTGGTTAAGCGGCGTGCGCATGAATCTAGCCGACGTAAAACAATTGTTGGGTATTGGTCTGCCTACGGCTGCTGAAAACCTGCTGATGCAAATGGGGCAAATTATGGTTACCGGCCTGGTGGGTAGTTTTGGTCCTATTGCCCTGGCAGCCCATCAGCAAGGTATTACCGCCGAATCCCTCTCCTATATGCCGGCTGTCGGCTTCGGCATAGCGGCCACCGCTTTTGTGGGGCAAAGTATGGGGGCCGGTTCCACCAAGTTGGCCGAACGCTATGTGCGGGAGCTGGCTAAATGGAGCATGATCCTCACCGCCTTTACCGCCTCTTTTCTCCTTTTTACTCCTAGGCTGGTTTTCGGGTTACTTACTGACGTGCAAGAGGTTATCGACCTGGGTGCCTATTACCTCATGATGATGGGCATAGCTCAAATACCACAGCAACTGACTGGTGTGTTTAATGGGGCTCTACGGGGTGCCGGCGATACTAAAGCCCCCATGGTTAACGGGGCCATCGGCCTATGGGGTGTCCGCATACCTCTATCCTATTTCCTGAGCCTTAATGTGGGCTGGGGTATCTTCGGCGTATGGGCAGCAATGACCATCGACCTCTTTGTACGCTTTACCCTCAGCTTCACCCGTTACCGCCGCGGTCGCTGGAAACGGCATCTGGATCACATATTAGAAGCCCAAGCTTAGATAATTTCTTTTGCAGGTCGACCACTTCGGGCGTTCCCTACGATTTCTCCCGGCTTGAGGATAGTATCATGATGAGATCTTATGCCCTAGAGGCTTGGCAATGGAGGCTGCTGGTCATACGTACCACGGCCCCCCAAATTACAAGAGCAGTCGCTAGAAGTTTTGCGACTGCTCTTTTTTATTATACTTTTGTGGGCGTGCCAACCTGCGTCTCCCAAAATGCCCAAACTACAGGGGCTATATATCCTTAGAGTATATAACCAAGAATAAAGCCGGCCACCAAGCCGAAATTAGCTGCATGACTGTGGTACTCATGGGACTGAGGAATTAGTTCATCACTGACAATATAAATCATAGCACCGGCAGCCAAAGCCATGGAGATGCTTATGAACTCCGGGCTGATACTTATGAGAGCAGCACCGATAAGTGTACCTATGGGCGTTACCAGCCCGGCGGCGCTGGCGATGGCTATCACCAACCATTTGTCCATACCGGCCACCAATAGGGGGGCTGCTGTCACCATGCCTTCGGGGACATTGTGTAATGCCAAGCTAAGGGCAATGGTGGCTCCCAAGGTAGCGCTATTACTATAACCGGCCCCAATGGCCAAGCCTTCCGGCATATTATGCAGCGCTATACCGATGGCTAAGAAAAGGCCACAATATAGTAGCTGCCGCAAATCAAGCTGAGAAAACAGCTGGTCGCCGGCAGCGACAGCGGTAGACTGGTCAATAGCGCATTCTAAACTGGCCACCGCACCGCCTTCCGATGTCTGCAAATTTTTATGCAAATGGGGTAATATCACGTCCAACAAGGCCATTAAACCGGCACCTAAAATAAAACCGATCACGGTGGTGGTATGGTTGCCCAGTTCGGTGGCCTCGGGTAAAAGCTCAAAAACAGAAATAGCCAGCATGAGTCCGCCGGCTATGCCCAGCATTACCGATAAGAAACGTCGCGAGGGACGACCGAACAAAACTACCAATAGAGCGCCTACCCCGGTGGCCAACCCGGCCAAGCTACTGATCAATACCGATTCCCACATCTCTGCTACCTCCCCTATGACAATAAGTGCGACGAATTGAGAATGAGAAGCTTTCTCTACCTAATTGATAATAACACATATCTCTACCCTTTTGTGCAAAGATGGGGGATACCGTTTAAGTGCCATAGCAAATTTTCATTAACTAGCTACACTCTAGTGTTTTACCAAGGAGCGGAAAGGGCAACTCTGCGGATAGGGGCAACCGGGGGTTGCCAACTTTTCACCACTACCTAAAGCCCAGCGGGCCAACTCGCAACCGGAAATGACATAGGGTCCTTGCCGGATCATCTCTATCAGCCCAATCGACTGCACCTGGCCCATTATAGGCAGATCCAAGCCCAAACTGAACTCCAAAGCTTTTGCCGCCAGAGAACGGGGCATACCTATGCCAAGAGCGCTATGGGGTTGCCAGTTGCCGGATTGATAAAACTCGTGCAATTCGATGGCTTCAGCTTCTAACAGCAGCCGCAAACTTGCCTGTAAGGCCAGCAGTTGCTCCGTTACCACCGGCGTCAGAAAAACGGTGGCACCTTCTTGG
>JAAYGE010000195.1 GCA_012727835.1 Bacillota bacterium | reverse complement strand
GCCACAAAAACGGCAGCTTTCAAAATTGCCTTCAATGGTAGTTTCGCAGTGATGGCAGGTCAGCTTGCTGACCGTCAGTTTTTGACCACAAACGGGACATAGTCCGGGTACTGGATGGGCCATAATGAAAGCCTCCTAACTTTTATTGAAATCTCTTAGCTGTATTATACCTTCATTTAGCGAAAACATCAATATTCTCAAGGGGGATATCAATTTTATTTAATTCTAACCTATACCTAACTTCCGTTGCTGGGCGCGAATATCGGTGCCGTATAGAGTAACCGGTTGACAGGCTTCTAAAATGCGGGAAACGATGCGCGGAGAATAGATGCGCTCCACTTCAGCCAAGGTCAGGTTAGAAGAAATGACCATAGGTAGGCGTTCGTTACGGCGATAATTGATGATATCAAAGAGCCGACTCACCGCGTAGTCGGTCACATGCTCGGCCCCCAAGTCGTCGAGGATAAGGACGGGAGCCTGGCGTGCCATGTCCAGCAGGTCCGCATCGCCGCTATCGTGTTGAAAACTGGCCCGCATGTCGGAAATCAAATCGGAAAAGACGATATACAGGGGTACCACATCGTTTTCCGCCAACGAATGGCAGATGGCACTGCAGAGAAAGGTTTTCCCCAACCCATTCTGGCCGGTTAAGAACAGGCCGGTGGCGCTCTGCGGGTCTTCAATGACGGCGGCCACAAAGGCTTGACAAATATGTAAAACCTCTGCCGCCTGTTCCCGCTCCGTATTGCCCAGAGGGGTTCTTTTGACCGGCGAATACCATTCCAGGCTGAAACGACTAAAGGTCTGCTCTTGTAAGCGCTTGGGCAAATGGGCACCTTTGAAACGACTTTCTAGGATACGTTGCTGTTCACAGGTGCACATTTTCCCCTCGTACAGTCCCGTATCCTGACATCGGGGGCAATCCCACTGGGGCTGGCTAAAATCCTCGGGAATCCCGTGTTGGTGCAGGTAGGCTAGACGCTGGGCCCGCAACTCCTTTACCTGCCGTTCCCATTGTGTAACCGTCATACCGGGCTCACGCATTACCCTCTGCCGATAGAGCTCCACCAACTGTTGCTCTATTTCCCAAAGCCCCGGATGCTGTTCCATAACCTGCTCATAGCGCCGGCGGGCTTCCACCAGCTTAGCTTGCCGTTTTGCCTCCAGCATTACACATCCTCCTTAACCGGTTTATTAGTCGGCAACCGGTAAAGGTCCAGATCGTCATAAAGCCCGGTACTAGTCTTGCCCGGCGTTGACCGCGTCTTTTGACGACCGCTACTTTTCATCGCCTTCCGCATCCGAAATTGTTCCGCATCGGCCCGGGCCTCGGCAGCCGTTTTAATACCTTTCACCTGCCAGTTGCACAGCACCTGTTCCACATAAGGAATACTCAACGCCTGGGCAATGACTGCCAACTCTACCGCCAATTCCACCAAATCGCGGGGATACTTGGCCTCGATATTTTTCAGTTTCTCCCCTTCCAGCGAATTAAGGGGTCGCCGAATTGCTGTTCAACAAAGGAATAGAGGGAAACTTGGGCCCGGTGGCGCCGCAAAGCCCGCTGCGTAGCATCGGCTTCGATGCTGGCTTGCAGGCTGACAGCTGGAAATTGTTGTTGCCGGGGTGCCAGGTCGGCGAAGGCCTGCTGAAATTCCTCTTTCGTCTTCGGGTTAGCCAGGGAGTAGCTGCCATCCGAATTGGCTATGATTAACCCCATCTC
>JAAYGE010000194.1 GCA_012727835.1 Bacillota bacterium | reverse complement strand
TCATAAGTTTGTCTCCCAAACCGGGGTTGACCACCGAACCACCGCCGGCAACGGTGCGAATTGCCTCACATAAGCGCAGGGGTTCCACATCTTTGAGCAGATAACCGGAGGCTCCCGCCCGCACCACTTCAAACAAGTATTCCGTATCGTCATGAATAGCTAATACCAGGATATTGACTTCTGGATAACGGGCCTTTATGAGCCGCGTGGCCTCAATACCGCTGCCCCCCGGCATATTGATATCCATCAGGATGACATCGGGGTGAACTTCGTTTAAGGCCGACATGGCTTCCACCGAATTGCCGGCTTCGCCCACAATACGGAAGTCGGGCTCCAGCTCTAAGATGCGACGCAATCCTTTGCGAAATAACTTATGGTCGTCCACTATCAGTATGTCGATGCACATGACTAATCCGCCTCCTTGATGGGGACCCTTACAAGAATTCTCGTCCCCTGACCACTAGCTGAACTAATTTGCCAAGTCCCTTGTAGCAATTCGGCCCGCTCACGCATGCTCAACAAACCAAAATGGTCACCTTCCCGGTGGAGCGTTTCGGTCACGTCAAAACCGCAGCCATCGTCTTTAATTAGGACCCCTAGAGCTTTCGTTTCGAACTCCACTTTAACTATAGCATTTTGGGCATGAGCATGCTGACTGATATTATTGAGGGCCTCTTGAACGATGCGAAATACGCCGACTTCCACATGGGCTGGCAGACGCTTTTCGTAGCCGATGACAACAAACTCCACGTTGGTGGTAGAACGCTTATTGAACTCCATGACAAAGCGACGTAAGGTCGGCACCAAGCCTAAATCGTCGAGGGCCATGGGCCGCAAATCATAGATGATCTTACGTATATCCTGCAGACTAGCCCGCACCAGATCCTTCAGGTTACGTAGTTCTTGCCGCACCTGTTCGGTATCCGCATCCAGTAGCTTCTCGCAAATCTCGGCCCGCAGCACCACACTGGCTAGAGTTTGAGCCGGCCCATCATGGATGTCACGGGCTACACGGCGCCTTTCTTCCTCTTGGGCTTTAATTACGCGCACACCCAGCTGCTGCCGTTGCTGGATACCGTCCAGCTGGCCATCCAAATCATGCAGGCTATCGCGTAAATATTGCATGGCCACACCCACTTGGGTGGCTAACCTATCGGCCCGCTCCACGGTGGCCTGCAGGTTCCGTAAAGAACGCTCCAGCTCATCCCGCTGGGCCCGCAATTGGGCTTCCCGCTCCTTTAAAACAAATAGCTCCAGCTGGGCGACCTGAGCGTCTTCATAGGCATGCCTAATAGCCGTCTCCGAGTGGCTACGGAAGGCCCGGCTCACCTCCATGAGGTGTACACGAGCTTGTCTAAACTGCCGCTCTTTCGCATCCACCTGACGTATAACTTGCTCGGTGGCCTTTCTGACCTCCAGTAATTGGGACTCCACTCGAGCATATTCGGCTCTGGCCATCTCGGCAATCTCGAAAATTTCGGTCTTGCTCTGATCGATGACATCGGCAATTCTATTAATTATTTCATCTAACTTCTTAAAGAAGATAACTAAGCACCTCCAGCCAAAATCCTCCTATTGTTTCTTCGGGCTCCTTCTCAGCTATCCTGCTTTATAGAATAAGAAAAAGGTGGGAATTTACCCACCTTTTGACTATCTATTCGATTTGAGCGCTATACCCGCAGCTGGTCCAACTTGTCTAAGCGTTCCCAGGGTAGATCCAAGTCGCTGCGACCGAAATGGCCGTAGGCAGCCACTTGGCGATAAATGGGGCGCCGCAGATCCAAATGCTCGATAATAGCTGCCGGCCGTAGATCAAAATTGGCCTTTATTAACTCCACAATCTGCTCATCGCTCACTTAGCCGGTACCAAAGGTATCGACCATGATGCTGACGGGTTCGGCCACACCGATGGCATAGGCCAGCTGTAACTCGCAGCGGTCGGCCAAGCCGGCGGCCACCACATTCTTGGCCACATAGCGGGCAGCGTAAGCGGCGGAGCGGTCCACCTTGGTCGGGTCCTTCCCAGAGAAGGCACCGCCACCATGGCGAGCTGCACCTCCATAGGTGTCCACTATAATCTTGCGGCCGGTAAGGCCCGCATCACCCTGGGGTCCGCCAATTACAAAGCGACCCGTGGGGTTAACAAGAAAGCGGGTATTTTCATCCAGCAAATGGGCTGGAATAACCGGCTTAATAACATGCTCAATAATGTCGGCTCGGATGGTATCCAAATCAATGGACGGCTTGTGTTGGGCCGAAACGACCACTGTATCCACCCGCACCGGTGTATAGCCATCATATTCAACAGATACCTGCGTCTTGCCATCGGGGCGCAGATAGGGAATAACCCGAGAGCGCCGCACGTCATCTAACCGCTTGGCCAGTTTATGGGCCAAAACGGTAGTCAGCGGCATATACTCCTCTGTCTCGTTGCACGCAAAACCGAACATCATTCCCTGATCGCCGGCTCCAATAGTAGCAGCCGCATCTTGTACGCCCTCTACGCGGGATTCCCAAGCATCGTCTACTCCCATGGCGATATCAGGGGATTGCTCATCGATGGAGGTTAGCACAGCACAAGTATCGCCGTCAAAGCCATACTTGGCTCGCGTATAACCAATGTCTTTGATTGTTTCGCGCACCAGCCGTGGTATATCCACGTAGCAATGGGTACTTATTTCACCGACCACCAAGACCATGCCGGTAGTAACCGTCGTTTCGCAGGCTACGCGGGCCAATGGGTCTAGGGTAAGAATAGCATCCAATATGGTGTCCGAAATTTGATCGGCCACTTTGTCCGGATGCCCGGCGGTGACTGATTCTGAAGTGAAAATATAACGACCTTTTCGCACTTGCAACCCCCCTAAGTCACAAAACTTGTCCACCATATAATAAAGGCAATTTCCTAGCGTGTCAAACAGAAACTAGGACGCAAAAACTGGACTTTTAACCCAGCTGGTGGGTTAGGAAGGTTACGATCAGGCCGGCCACCAGATTGCCGGCGGCGATGGCCTTGAGGGCGGTGCGGACGGGGAAGCCGAGTAGGCCGGCGATCATGGAACCGGTCCAAACTCCGGTGCCGGGAATAGGGATGGCTACGAATAGAAACAAGCCGATAGCTTGATAGTTACGCACTCTCCGCGCCTTACGCAGCGAACGCCGTTCTAACCAGCTACCAAAACGCCGCCAACGGGTGGACCCTTTCGCCCAGGTGACTATGGGCCTAATCAAATAGATGAGCGGCAGGGCCGGCAATAGGCTCCCCACATAACTGAGGATAAAGGCTTCAATTAAAGGCATACCTAACGCCACTCCCACCGGTACTGCTCCCCGCAACTCTACCGCCGGCAACATGGCTATCATCAGAACAGTTATTTCCCGCGAGACTAAATCAAACAGGCTATCCATGCCCTCTCCCCCTGCTTAATCCCCATTGGCAGCGCGCAGTAATAGCCCTTGCCTTAGCCTCAGTTTATCATAGCTCTAAAAGATGGGCAGGACAGAAGGTCACCCCTAACATACCGGGCCCCCCGTGCACAGCCAAGCTGGCACTTAGCTCGGTAATAAAACCGCGGCTAATAGGAACTTTCTTGGCTAGGCGGTCATAAAGCTCCTGTGCTTCCTCGGGAATAGCCGTATGTTGCACCGCCAAAGCCAGAGGTCCTTCGGCCGCCGCCTCTGTTACCAGCGACTCCAGTTTGTTCACTACCCCTTGCCAACTGCGCGCTTTGTCGCCGACAACGATTAAACCATCGGTAGCTGTCAGCACTACTTTAATATTCAACAGACCGCCTAACAATGCCTGGGCCAGGCTAACACGGCCGCTGCGGCGCAAATGTTGCAAGGTGGGCAGTGCCACATACACTCGGTTATTAGCTCGTATCTGCTCCAGTAAGCTCATAATTTCGGGGAAAGTTTGCCCCCTCTGCACCGCTTCCGCTGCCGCTAAGGCCTGAAAGCCGGTGCCCATGGCGGTGGTGGCACTGTCAAAAATGGTTACCGCCCCCTCCGGCAGCATTTCAGCCGCAATGCGGGCGCTGGCGCAGGTGCCACTAGCCTTTGCCGTCACTAGGATGGCAATGACTCGTTTCCCCTGTTCCACCAGTGGCTTAAAGACGTTCAAGAAGTCGCCCGGTGCCGGTTGTGACGTGGTGGGCAGCATCCCTTGCCGCTGCATTTCATACAGGCGGGTACTATTAATATCGATGCCCTCACGAAAACTATCCTCCGCCATCTGCACCCACATGGGCACAACGGTCAACGGCAAACCTTGAATGGCTTGTGGTGGTAAACTAGCAGCCGAATCGGTAACTATATGTAAATTAGGCATTCGCGTTTCCTCCTTTATGCTGAAAAGCCTTTTACATTTATAGACTTCCATCATCTGCGGAAGTGTTACCTCTTTGCTGCTAGTATTTACTTACAGGAAACAAAAGAAAGCCCCAGGTGGCATTGCCGGCTGGGACCCGTATCACTAAGCGCTAAGCTGTTCTATAAGCTCGGCCAATTCTTGTAAAGCCGAATTGATCTCGGCTGTAGCCGCCGCCTGGGATTCGGCCACTTGGGTCGAAGAAACAACGCCATCGAAAATGGCCTTTACCGAATCTAGGGTTTGCTGTAACGATACGCTAATATTCTCTGCTGACTCATTACTGGT
Source organism: Bacillota bacterium (assembly GCA_012727835.1). Next base: position 489 of record JAAYGE010000194.1, on the reverse strand, counting down.
TTGGGCCAACTTGCGCACCTCGCTGGCCACCACTGCAAAACCTTGCCCTTGCTCACCCACACGCGCCGCTTCAATGGCCGCATTGAGCCCGATCATGCGGGTTTTGTTGGCCACTTGCCGCAGGAAGCCGAGGACTTCTTCCACCTCGCCCAAAGACTGTTCCGTTTGGGTAGCGGCGGCCGAAAGCTGCTGTCCCGAAGCGGCCAACTCGGCCATAGTTTTCTGCAGCGTCTCCATGGCCTCAGTGATGCGTTGGCTGATGGCGGTGGCCTGTTTAACTAATCCCTCGCGTCCGGCGATAGAAGCCGGCGAAGCCGCACCGGCCTGCTCCCGACTGCTGGCCATATCTATCATAATCTGCGCCGCCTCCGCACCTACCACTTGGGTCTTAGGATGCTTAATGGCCTCTAAACGGGCCAGAACATCGGCCCGGCCGGTGGCATCGAAGATCACATTCAGTTCGGCCCTATTGGCCAGGGAATCTATATT
>JAAYGE010000193.1 GCA_012727835.1 Bacillota bacterium | reverse complement strand
TGTGCATACGGGATGGCAGAACCCGTCCTTGCTGGTTCATGACGCCAAGGCGAGTCAAGAAGGGGCAGGGATGGTTGTCGGGTATGATATAGTTCTTGCGACGATCATGGCTGAGGCTGACGCTCTTCTTTGTGGGAGGGCGGGTTAGGACCTTGGCCTTGCCTTTGGCGCTCACGAAGATCTGGTAATCGGCGTCGGGGAAACATAACAGGGCTTGCTTATAGTGCTCTGTTACCAAAATAGCCAATTCTTCTCGGCTTTCTGCTGGGCTCAAATTGCGGTGTTTAACCTTAGCCGCCTCGTGGTAGGCGAACTGATAATGAAGGTGCCCCTTAAGATTAACAGGACGAATGCGCACCCTGGCTACCGGATTCTTTTTCTCTACCGGGTTACTCAGGGTACCCGTTAATAAAGATTCGTCATTTATCAACCTGGTTATCAACTCTAATATTTTCTGCATCCGATTCACCTCTTGTTTGCCTGGCTCAAAGTAGGGAGATAGAAATATCTACGATTTCTATGCCGGGAAATTGATTGACCAGATATTCGGCGTCCCGGAAGATACCTCGAATTACCGCCTCGCTATTGCTGACTGTACTCAGGCCAATTACTGCTTTGCCCCAGATATCATGGGCGTCCAATTCGGCTACACCCGCATTCAGCTGGTTGCGTAAGCGGGAGAGCAGCCCCTTGACGATAGAGCGTTTATCCTTCAGCGATTGGGTCGTATGTAGCCGCAAGGTAAATTGACAGACTCCTATTATCATAGATTTACCTCCTGAACTTGGTGTCTAACCGTGTGAGCCTATTCTAGCAAATTATTGCTCCCTTTGTTACTGTGGCGTTTACCACGTATAGGGCATAGCATGTAGTGAAAATTGTGGTTGGAGGGAAAGAATTGCGCAATCGGGTCCGCAAGATGTTTTTGGGGGGGAATACCGGTTACGGTTTTTTCTCCTTTTATGAGCAACTGATCAGCGGTGAAAATGTTAGGACCTATATTCTCAAGGGCGGCCCTGGTACAGGAAAATCCAACTTTATGCGGCAAATTGCCCAGCAGATGGCTGCTCGGGCTTACGCCGTTGAGGAATTCTACTGCTCTTCCGATAGTTTCTCCCTAGATGGCGTTCAATTCCCTAGCCTGGGGGTAGCCTTAGTAGATGGCACCGCTCCCCATATGCTGGATCCGAAGCATCCCGGTGCCATTGAATCGGTGGTAGAGCTATCCACCTATTGGGATGAGGCCCCTCTAAAGGAGAAACGTCAGGAGATACGTAAGGCTGTGTTTAGAAAAGGGTTCTTCTTCCGCCGAGCCTACGGTTATCTCAGACTGGCCAAGCAAATTGCCGATGAGCAGATGGCCTATATACAGGAATTAGGAGTTCTGGACCGGGTTGGTCTCAATGGGGTGGCGGTCAAACTTATATTGGAACTGCTGCCCGAGGGAATTACTACTGGGCGATCGGTGCGGGAGCGCCACCTCTTTGCCTGCGCCATTACCCCCCAAGGAATGGTTAATCATTTGCCCAGTTTGGTAGCAGGATTACATAAGCGGGTTTGGGTGAGCGGCCCCCTGGGAGCCGTAAGCAGTATCATAGTCGATGCGTTACGGCAAGCCGCTCAGCAAAGGGGGTATGATGTGGAGGTTTATCACAACCCGTTAGATCCGAAGCGGGTTGATCATGTGATTATCCCCCAGCTAGGAATTGCCGTTTGCAATGCCAGCGAGCCCTATGAGTTGGCCCTAGGGAACGGGGACCGGATCGTAAACACCGCTGATTATCTAGACTTCAGCCAACTGGAGCCCTTTAGCGAAGAATTTTCCCATTTGCAGGCCGCCTTCCAAGAGGCCATGTCGGCGGCTATTGGATTAATCCAGCGGGCGAAAGAAGAACACGCCTATCTGGAATCCTTGTATACACCCCACATGGATTTCGAGCGTCTTGAACAGCGGCGGGCGCGGGTGTTGGCGGAGATATTAGAGCTGGCCAGGGCCAAGTGAGAGGAATACGGGCCTGTAAAGCGAATACCTGATTGAGTCAGTAGCTAAACTGCCAAGAAGGGGATTGCTCATATGTCTCTTAAACCACAAGTATTATTGCAGTTGCGGGATACCGAATTGGAGCAGGCCGAATCCTTGCTAATTCAGGGACAATTGGGCTTAGAGATTCTCGATTTTGCCAACCCGGCCCTGTTAGCTGGAGATTGGGAAAAGAAACTAGAGGAAATGGTGGTGCGACGTAAGCAGTGGGCCGGGCCCATCACTTTGCATGGGCCCTTCCTTGATCTGAGCCCGGCCAGCCCAGATCCGGGGCTAAGGGACTTAACTCTGCACCGCTACCGCCAGGCCCTTTATATTGCTAATAAACTCCAAGCTAGTCATGTGGTGTTCCACACCCAATATAATCCTAACGTGCGGGAACAGGCTTATTTATCCCGCTGGTTGGCAGCCAGTGCCCGCTTTTGGAGTGACTTATTATCAGAAACTGAGGCCAGTGATGTGACAGTGGTATTAGAGAACATGTGGGACCCCTACCCTGACCATATAGCCTCTCTGCTGGCGGCTGTCAATAACCCCCGCTTATGCAGCTGTCTCGATGTGGCCCATGCCCACCTGTTTAGTCAGGTACCTTTAACCCGCTGGGTCGATGCCTTGGGTGAGAAGCTTATTTATATCCACCTGTCGGATAATCGGGGCCAATGGGATGAGCATTTACCCCTAGGGGAAGGGACCATCGACTTTGACGCCTTAGTAGGAGCTATTGTCCGGCGCGGATTTAGGCCCTGGTATGTGTTAGAGGTGCACAGTTTTGGCGGGGCTATGGATTGTCTACGTTTTATGGGTTGGTAAAAATAATAATTACAGAGAGGGGCTATCGCAAAACAGCTGGTTCTTGCGATAGCCCCTTATTAGGTAGTGATCAGTTTAAGCATCGGGATTCTCTGCTTCGTTCTCCTCTATTTCTTCCTCTTCTTCACAGGCACTCTCAGCACATTCACATGGGGTGCATTCGGCTTTCTGATCCTCATCGGCGCATTCCTGCTCTTCGCAGGCTTCCTCTTCTAAAACAACTTCCTCAACTTGCTGCTCCAGTTCAATGCGTTTTTGTTTGCCCTTCTCTACCAGGTGAGCAACCACCGGTGCGGCAGAGAGAGCCAGGCCACCGACAATAAAATACTTGGCGTAGGGACGCATCTTCTTGGAGGCTAAAAGCCCTAGCCCAAAAAAGGTGGCCTTAGATCCTAGATCTACACATACACGTACACACTTACACTTCACCATCAGTCTCCTCCTTTTTTCCGTATTAGCAGACCTATTACGATTAATTATATTCTTCGCTGCTCTGCTCATGCTTTCCTGCTTCGGTTATAAGACCTTAAGCACTGGGTTGCCGACCACCGCATACCTTGCATATAGGTGGAGGTGAGCGGGGTGGATGAACGCTACTTAGAGCTTTATTTCTATCCTTTCGGCAGCCGCAGCCTGAGTCTGTCCTTGCCCTTGAGCCGTGGTAGCGATATTTGGTTGTTGCAGCGGTGGCTAAACCGCATTTCCCGGTTTCATGTCGATTGGTATGTGGAGCCGGTACCCGAGGATGGAATACTTAGCAACAGAGTGTTGCTGGGGATACGTCGTTTGGCCAAATACCTGATGGTATGGCAGCCCTGGCACATCTGCGACATTTCATATCTCATTTTTGGCCAGCTGAGCGGACGTTTCTTGCCTGCCCGGATAGCCTTCGGCGCCCGGCCCTTGGTGCCCGGTGATGAGGGGCACGATGTTTGGGTGTTACAGAATCGGTTGGTTGGCGCCAATCGGCGACTGGCTTTAATTTTAGGCCGCCCCCCCGATGGGGTTTATGATCAGCGCACGGCGCGTATGGTGCGGACATTTCAGCGGGATAGTCAGCCCAGTTTTCCCCATTTGCGTGCCACCGGCCACGTACTAGCCGATACTTTTCTGGCCCTTTGGGATCGCACCATCTTTGGTGGCCGCGAATTGCAGCTGGGCGACCGCGGTTTGGACGTTTTGTCATTGCAGGAGCTACTGCTAGCTCTGGGTTATACCGTCGACTTGAGTGGCATCTTCGATGCTTCCCTCTTAGCCGCCCTCACCGCTTGGCAAAAGGAGAGGGGGTTGACGGTTACCGGCCGTTTTTCTTCCCTGGAATATTGGCGCATCGGCTTGGAAAGAGGTGAATAAATATTACAGTCCGGCATGCCTGTTAAGTGCTGCCGGACTGTACTTTTAGGGTGCATTTTCGCATGGGCAGGGTTCAGGGCGCCAATCGGGGTGCACGTTTATACCGTGGGCTGTAACCTGAACGGGGCCCCTATGTAAACCAACCAAAGTAATCTGTGGCAGCCGACTTAGGCAATTGGGATAACTGATATATTGGCCGTCGGGCGACCAGGCGATGCGTTCTCCGAGGCAGGCAGTATCAGTTAGATCGG
>JAAYGE010000192.1 GCA_012727835.1 Bacillota bacterium | reverse complement strand
TAGTGAAAGCGTTCATGCGAACCACCTCCTAAAACGGGATTATTGATATGCCCAACGGGCTATATATTCTCCATTGTAGCCATTGATCAGAAAAGCTGCAAGCCTTATAACAAAACACTGCGTATCATGGCATTGAAGAGGACCCGATAGGTGCCGCGGGCTTGAGCTCTAAATTGAGGCCGGAAACCGATCAGAATCACTCGCCCACGCCCTAAAGGAACCTCCGCTAGGGCGGTTTTACCATGTAGGTATTCCGCCCCTAGAATCCAACCGACTACAAGGGGGTTTTGTAATGGATAGGTGGCCACGCTGACCGCATCTTGGTCCACATGGAAGGCCGGGCTATGTAAGAATACCACATTAGTCTCCCGGGCTAAACCATAGCTAAGGGGGTGGTCGGTCTGAAACAATACCCGCAAAAAGGAACCGGGCACATAAAACTTTTCTGGGGGCAAATTGCCCACCACATTGGTTACCGGTAACCAAAAATTTTGGATAGCCCAATCGCAGGCAGCATCGAGAGCAATCAGAGTTCCTCCCTGCTCCACAAAGTGGTGAATACGTTCCGCACCCCTTTCGCCCAGGCCACCGCTAAACTTGTGCGGGAACAAGTCGCCGGGCAACCCTTTGGCAATCGCCTGCGCCTTAGCGCTGGGTAAGATGAGGCAATCCAATTCCTTCAGCGCCTCTCCCCGCCGGATGTCCCCATCTTTTAAGGTCACATAGGGTATGCCATAGTTATCAAAGATATAGCGGGTCCAGCCCTCATCGGCGTTGGGGATATGGCTTTGGTAGAGGCCCACGCGGGGGAATCTTAACAAGCGGCGAGCTGGTCCATCGGCATCGTGGGCGCGATAGTTCACCCCATAGCGGGCACATTGGACACCGATCCGCTCCGCCAGATCGGCTTCGGCCTGAAGAACAAAGCTGCCCACTGGAAAATCTTCCGCATCGGTTTCAGTTCGGGCTACGCTTGCACCCTCTTGCAGGGCTTGGAAAACAAGCTGATAGGCCCTATTGCTGCGCGGGTCAATAAGCAAAGCATCTCCTGCTGGTTTTACTTGCAAGCGAGTCGGCTCGGCTATAGCCACCGGCACCTGGGTAACCGGCTCCCAATTAAGCTGGGGACGAGTATTGGCGGCTATCACCTTGACTCCCATCTGCAAAGGCAAGGAATGGGCAGTGACATCGTAGGGTCGGCGGGGCGGGCCTCCCGGGTAAAGACGTAAATCCGGATAGGGTTGGGCTTCCAGCAAAGTCTTCGCATAACGGCCATAGGGTTGATCCAAAGGGATGACCAAGGTCCCCGCTGGGTAGCTGATGCCTTCCTGCGTAAAACTTTCTGTAGCCCGCATCACCTCTACCCCGCCCAACATTAACACCTCGAGCATTTCGGCAGCGGTAGCCGGATCATCCTGATCTAAGGGAATAATAAAGGCATAGGGGGCTTCGTCATATTCCACTGCCTTCTTATGGATACGATAAAAATTGCTCACCCAGCTATCCCGGTAGCGGGCCGCATGCCTTAAACAGGCCCAGGCACAGGCCTTGTTGTATTCAACTATATCTCGTAGGCGCCAAACACCGCCGGGCCAGGGTTGGGGATGATTCCAGGTGGCCACCCGCGGGTCGAATCCCCGCACTTCCCGCAACTGGTCAATCCGTACCGGGCTGGCAATACGTACACTTGCCGCCTCCGATAAAATACGAACGCCCCCATGATAATGCTGATAGGCCCTGCTAGGTGAAAAGGCATCATAGGTGAGATTGGTCACCACGCCAGAAAAACCGCGTCCATTCATCTCGGAAGCTATGCTCATACCTAACCAGTTAACCATACCCCGCAAAATGGGGTCCACATTAGCATCGTAGGGGTCGATAAAGGGCGGCAGCACAAAACGCGGGCCTTCACTGCTCTGTTGATGCTGATCGAGCACGATATGGGGACGCCAAACATTATGGATTTTTTCGATGACTAAACGAGTTTCAACTAAGTTGGCCATAAACCAATCCCGGTTATTGTCATGGCCCGCATATTTCTGGTACAATTCCGGCAGCAGTATTCCTTCATAGGGTTTACCCAAAGATTCTTCGTACCATTTGATTACTAAATCCAGGCCATCGGGATTCAAAGAGGGCACTAGGAGAAAGATAACATTGTCCAGGATCTCGTGGGTAACCGGGTCATTCTGCACCGCTAGGTCGTAGGCCAGCTCCATGGACATTTGGGTGGCACCGACTTCGCTGGCGTGGATACTACAGGTAATAAGGCAGATGGTTTTGCCCTGCTCTATCAGAGCGCTAGCCTGCTCTTCCGTCAGCCGACGTGGATCGGCCAACTGTTCCTGCAGGGAGCGGTAATAGTCTAGTCGGGCTAAGTTGGCTGGCGATGAGATAATGGCTAATAACATGGGGCGCCCTTCCGTCGAACGGCCAAATTCCTCGACTAAAATGCGATCCGATTGCTCAGCTAGACGGTAAAAGTAACTGGTGATTTGTCGCCAGTTGGCCAGTTTGCAGTCGGCACCTACTGCAAACCCTAGATGGGTGGCGGGAGAAACAATCTTGGTTATGCCGATCACCTACTTTCGTATTGTCGGAATGCATATTCCTACCTTTTAATATAGATTCGACAATAGAAATAACTATACCTTTAAATAAGCTATGCTATGCTCTCGAAAGGGGACGGACTATAGAACAAGGAAGCACAACGCCGAATGCCAATTATGGAGGCATTACAAGAGTATCAACGGCAAAAGACTATTTCATTCCATGTTCCCGGCCATAAACACGGCGCCGGTTTGCCCAACTTAACCAAGATTTGGGGAGAAACTATGTTCGGCCATGATTTGACAATCATGCACGACTTAGATAGTATTTATAAACCCCACGGCGTAATTGCGGAGGCCCAGCGCTTAGCCGCCGAAGCCTTTAAAGCCGACCATGCCTTCTTCATGGTCAACGGGACTACCAGTGCCATCCAGGGCATGCTCATGGCTGCTTTAGACCCGGGTGACAAGGTTATCGTGCCCCGTAACGTGCATAAATCAATCGTCAGTGGACTGATTCTAAGCGGAGCCGAACCAATTTATGTCCAGCCACCGGTGGATGACTATCTGGGAGTAGTGCGGGGTATGACTGCCGACAGTGTACGTCAAACCCTACGCAAATACCCGGAGGCCAAGGCGGTGTTTACTATCAACACCACCTATTACGGCATGTCGCCCGAGTTGGAAGAGATCTGCCAGATAGCCCATGAACACGGCATTCCGGTGCTGGTGGACGAAGCCCACGGGGCTCACCTGGCATTTCACCCGCTCCTACCCCCGGCGGGCATGGAGGTGGGGGCCGATGCGGTTGCTTCCAGCACCCATAAACTGGCCGGTTCACTGACGCAAAGCTCCATGTTGTTGACCCAGGGCCCCTATATGGACCCGCTGGAGGTGAAATCAACCCTTAATCTGACCCAAACCACCAGCCCCTCCTATCTGCTCTTGGCCTCCTTGGATGCGGCGCGACAGAATATGTACTTCCATGGAGAAGAATTGCTTACAGAAGCAATAAACTTAGCCAACTGGGCCCGCCATGAAATAAACTGGAACATTCCCGGGCTGTATGTTTACGGTAATGATATGGTGGGCATGCCCGGGTGCCCCGATTACGACCCGACCAAATTGGTAATCAACGTGCGCGCCCTGGGAATTAGCGGATTTGAGGTGGAACGGATTCTCCGCCAAGGCTTCCATATCCAGATGGAGCTGTCGGACCTCTATAACGTTTTAGCCGTAATTACCATCGGCGATACTAAGGAAACGGTACGGGCGCTGGTAGACGCCTTACGGCAAATTGCTAGCCGCTTTAAGCCACGGGACGTGCGGGAAGAGAAAATTGAATTACACCCCATTCCTTCCCTGGCCTACCTGCCGCGGGAAGCCTATTATAGCGAGACTAGAAAGATACCTTTAGTACAGGCCGCCGGCCGTATCGTGGCCGAAATGCTGATGGCCTATCCCCCCGGCATCCCCCTCATAGCGCCGGGAGAGATCCTCACCCAGGATATTATCGATTACGTCCTCTCTATTAAGGAGCAGGATGCCCACATTTACGGAACAGAAGACCCTACCGCCGAATTTATTCGCGTCATACGCTAATACAAAGGGGCTGTCGCACTAACAGCTCCTGAAAAAATAAAAGACGGCCCCTGGCGATGATGCCAGGAGCCGTCTTTTGCTGTAAGATATAATGTGTGAAAAACATTACCTTACAGCCAGAGTATACACTTACCGGGTGTGAATATCAACTGGCTTTACCAATG
>JAAYGE010000191.1 GCA_012727835.1 Bacillota bacterium | reverse complement strand
TGGTAAAGTGCTGGCGGCCATTGGCCAGGTGGGATTGGTGGTGCGCGGGTTATATGGTGAAGGGACGGAGGCGGTGGGCAACCTCTTCCAGATTTCCAACCAGATAACCTTGGGCCCCAGCGAAGAGGAGATTCTACAAAACCTGGCGGCTGTCATTCGCCAGATTGTGGAGCAAGAAAGGACTGCCCAGCAAGCTCTACTCAAGGCCAACCGCTGGGCAATGGAAGATAGGGTGTATCGGGCTTATGGTACCCTCACCAATGCGCGGCTCTTAACCTCGCAAGAAGCCATACGCCTGTTATCGGATGTGCGTTTAGGCCATGAATTGGGGATACTGAATGAGGTTTCCTATCGTACCCAGAACGAACTGTTGGTATTGACCCAACCGGCCATGATGCAGCGATTTGCCGATGAAGAAATGCAACCAGAAACTCGTGATTATAAAAGGGCGGCGATAGTTCGCCAGCGATTAAAGGAGGGTAAGAAGTAATGATGTTTCCATTGACCCCGAAAGCTCAGGCTGCCATGGTGGCAGCGGAGCAGGAGGCAAGACGTTTAGGCCATCAGATAATCGGCACTGAACATTTGCTTTTGGGTTTGTTAAATACGGGAGAAGGTTTGGCTGTCAACACCTTTAAGAAGATGGGCCTCACCCCCCAGCAGGTGACCGAATCGGTGGAGAAACTGGGCGGTCGCGGACAGGAAGGGGCCGAGGTGAGAGGGTATTCGGCCCGAGTCAAGCGGGTACTGGAGTTGGCCCTCTATGAAGCCCGTAGCAATGGTATGCCGGCCATAGATGCGGATCACCTGTTTATCGGGCTAACGAAGGAAGGCACCGGTGTGGCGGCTAAGATTCTGGAGAGCATGGGCTTCCAGCAGAGTATGCTGCAACCGGGTGCTGGCAAGTCGGGCCCGAATACGGGGGCTACCGGCAGAGCTAAGGTCGCTTCCAACACGCCTACTCTGGATTCTTTCGGGCGCGATTTGACGGGCCTAGCTCAGCAGGGGAAATTGGACCCGGTGGTAGGCAGGGATAAGGAAATTGAGCGGGTAATACAGATTCTCAGCCGTCGTACTAAGAATAACCCGGTGTTAATCGGTGAGCCGGGCGTTGGTAAAACGGCCATTGCCGAGGGCTTGGCCCAACGTATTTACGCCGAACAGGTGCCGGAAATTCTTAAAGACAAGCGGGTTGTGACCCTGGACTTGGCATCGGTGGTGGCTGGTACCAAGTATCGGGGCGAGTTTGAAGAGCGATTCAAGAAAGTGATGGACGAGATTCAGCAGGCCGGTAACGTTATTCTATTTATCGATGAGCTGCACACCCTAATCGGTGCCGGTGGAGCCGAAGGCGCCATCGATGCGGCCAACATTCTCAAGCCGGCTCTGGCTAGGGGTGAGCTCCAGTGCATCGGTGCCACCACTTTAGATGAGTATCGGAAACATATCGAAAAGGATGCGGCCCTGGAGCGGCGGTTCCAGCCGATTATGGTATCAGAGCCCTCCAAGGAAGAGGCCTTAGAAATATTGCGCGGGCTACGGGATCGCTATGAAGCCCATCACCGGGTTAAAATTACCGACGAAGCGCTGGAGGCGGCGGTTAACCTATCCTCGCGTTACATTAGCGACCGTTTCTTGCCCGATAAGGCTATCGACCTGATCGATGAAGCCTCCAGCCGGGTGCGGCTGCAAGCCCATACGGCTCCTCCCAACTTAAAGGAGCTGGAAGAGAAGTTGGCCTTGGTGCGCCAGGAGAAGGAAGCGGCTAAACGGGCAGAAGAGTTTGAGCGGGCCGCCGAACTGCGTGATGAAGAGCGGGAGCTGGAGAAGCAACTGGAAGAAAAGCAGAAAGAATGGGAGAACCAGCGCATTCGTGACGAAGCCAGCGTTACTGCTGATGATATCGCCTACATCGTGTCCAGCTGGACGGGTATTCCGGTGAATAAGCTGGCGGAAGAAGAGGCGGAGCGCTTGCTCAAGTTGGAAGAAATTCTGCACCAACGGGTTATCGGTCAGAAGGAAGCGGTACGCTCCTTGGCGCGAGCTATGCGACGGGCCCATGCCGGATTGAAAGATCCGAAACGGCCTATCGGTTCCTTCATCTTCCTAGGACCCACCGGTGTCGGTAAGACGGAGCTAGCCAGGGCGCTGGCAGAAGCCCTGTTTGCCGATGAGGATGCCATGATCCGCATCGACATGTCGGAGTACATGGAGCGCCATGCGGTTTCTCGCTTAGTCGGCTCGCCGCCCGGCTATGTGGGTTACGATGAGGGAGGCCAGCTGACCGAAGCGATTAGACGCAAACCCTATTCGGTGGTGCTCTTAGATGAAATCGAAAAGGCCCATCCAGAAGTCTTCAACATCCTCTTGCAGGTATTGGACGACGGTCGTTTGACCGATGGTAAGGGACGCACCGTCGATTTCCGCAACGCCGTACTGATTATGACTTCTAACGTGGGTGCCCATTCCATCCGCAAAGGCTTTGGCCTGGGCTTCCATACGGGCGATGACGAGGCCCGTAGCCAGGATCAGTACGAGCAGATGAAGAAGCGGGTAACCGAGGAATTGAAGCGCACCTTCCGGCCCGAGTTCTTGAACCGGGTGGACGAGATTATCGTATTCCACCAACTGGATAAAGAGGAGCTACGTCAGATCGTGGATCTAATGGTTCGCGAATTAGGCGAGCGCCTAGAGGAATACGATCTGCGCATCGTGCTGACCGATGCGGCTAAAGACCACCTGACCGAGGTGGGTTATGACCCAACCTTTGGTGCCCGACCCTTGCGACGGGCCATCCAGCGCCACATTGAAGACGAATTGTCGGAGAAGATGCTGGCCGGCGAGTTTAAGGCCGGCGATCTGATCAAGGTCGATGCGGTGGATGGCAAGCTGACCTTTACCAGAGAGGCCGAGATAGAATAATAATTGCATACTCCCTCCCGAGGCCCGGGGCCAGAGCACTGGCTCCCCGGGCCTCTGTTTTACGCAAAGGGTTGTCAGAGGCGCCCCTACGACATCGCTATTTAGGGACATGCGTAGGGGGCGCCCGTTGGTCGGCCCACGAGGGCGACAGCTGTACGCCGCTACGCCTAATATGAGGGGAGTTCAGAATCCCGTACTTTTTCTAGTAAGAGAGCTCTCCCTATGGGGCCGTTGGTCATACGTACAGCGCGTTGGGCCCACGTTAAAAAGAGCGAGGGAGCCAAGGATATGCAGCGACAACAGGCCGAGCTACCTAAGGGCCTATTCAAATAGTAGTTTGCATTGGACTCATTTACTGGTTCTACTAATCCAACCAGTGCGAGTGCCGTCGCTGCCCTTGGCGAACTGAGCTCTCTCCGACAGAGTGTTGGGCACAGGCGCTCTAGTATGACCACGGACCCGAGCTATGCAATACGGCCTATTGTGCCCCACAAAGAATGAGGAACCATGCCAACAGCCTTTTTCCTTTATCGGGGCCAGTCAATCAATGGTATAATATTAGGACGAGGGAGGTGGGGTCCGATAAGAACAAAAAGCAAATTTGTTTGTCAGGCCTGTGGTTACGAGGCATTGAAATGGTTGGGGCGTTGCCCCGAATGCAATGAATGGGGTACCTTGCAAGAAGAGATTGTGGTGCCGACTCGTGGTGCTAGCGGCAGCCGTGCTGTAGCGGCCAATGCTCCTCTCAAACTGCAGGAGGTTACCGGTTCCAGCTGGGAACGACAGACGACCAATATGGCCGAGCTGGATCGGGTCCTAGGCGGGGGCTTGGTACCCGGCGGTGTAGTTTTGGTCGGTGGAGATCCGGGGATCGGTAAATCCACGCTGCTGATGCAGTTGGCCGGCCAGCTGGCCCAGCGGGCAGTTTCTGTATTATACGTTTCAGGTGAGGAATCGCAGCAACAGATTAAAATGCGGGCCGATCGCCTGCAGGTAACGGAGGGCCCTATTTTTATTGCCGCCGAAACCGAGCTGGATGCCATCCATGGCCATTTGACCGCCTTGCAACCCCAGGTTGTGGTTATCGATTCCATTCAAACTGTTTATTCGGCCAACTTAACCTCGGCTCCCGGCACAGTCAGCCAAATACGCGAATCGGCCAGTCGCTTAATTCGCCATGCAAAAGATACTGGCACTGTGCTTTTTTTAGTTGGTCATGTAACTAAGGACGGGTCAATCGGCCCGAATTTCTGGGCAACCAGCAGTTAAGTATTGGGCTGTATGCCGAAAAGGCGCTTTGGGGCTGTGGTGAAAACTGCGGTTATTAGCCTAATCGGCAGGAAACCACTATCTTGTTGCTCCTTAGTGGGCATGTACAAGGAGGAATAAGGATGAGGGATCCTGAGAGGCCATATGCCCAACTCCTAACTCCGGCAGCCAAGTCACAAAAGCTGCTGTTGCGGCTTAGGCATCAAAAGCTGCTACCTACGGCTGACCTACTACGCAGCCAAGCGATCTTTACCTTGTGGCAAAAACTCTTGGCTAAAAACATACCTTCCACTCCCTGGCCTAGTTTCGCCGATTTATTACTTTACCCCGATGATCAATATTTGGCCCTGCGGTTTTGGCCTTTTGGTGATCTGAGTCCCCTGGAGCAGGCCTATCGAGCCCGTTACATCGATGGTTATGTGCTGGTGGATGGGCGGGAAGAGGCGCCGCCGGTGGCCCTTGAGGGACAGAAACTGGTGGTGGCTCTATCTTTGGCCGATCGCATAGGCCGCCGTCTATGGCAATGGTTAGGCGGCCAGTTATCGCCTTGGCAGAGCCAAACGGCAGCGGCGCTACCTCCATTGGACGCGGATGGGGCTTTGGACCTGATGGGGTTGTTACGGCAATATGGGCAGGCGCCCTGGCCGGAGAACGCGGCCGGCGCGCCCCCGGAAGCCCAGTTGGCTAAAGGCTTCTTTATCCTATGGCGGGCCCGCAGCAATGCAGTCTCTATTAGCCGTTTGGCGGAGCAAGGGGTGGAGGAAGTGGTGGCTTGGTTAGCCGTCAATAGCGATATAGTGGTCAAGGCAGAAAAAGGGTATGCTATTCGCAGTTAGGATGAAGACATGGTCCGTTATAAGCGATTGCCGGCCCGCGGGTGTTAGAACATATGGTGGACGTGGTGCTCTATTTTGAGGGAGAAAGGCACCAATCCTTCCGTATTTTACGCGGCGTAAAGAACCGTTTTGGTTCTACTTATGAAATCGGTGTTTTCCTAATGGGGGAAAACGGGTTGCGGGAGGTAGAAAACCCTTCCCAACTGTTCTTAGGCGAGCGGCCGGAAGGCGTCGCCGGTTCGGTGGTTGTTGCTGCTATGGAAGGCACGCGCCCAGTTTTGGTGGAGGTGCAGGCGCTGGTGGCACCCACCAGTTTTGCCACTCCTCGCCGAATGACTTCCGGTTTAGATAACGGGCGGGTGGCTATGATATTAGCTGTTTTAGAAAAGCGTTTAGGGTTACAATTACAGTATCAAGATACCTATGTGAATGCGGTTGGCGGTGTTGGAATCCAAGAGCCGGCGGCCGATCTAGGTATAGCTTTAGCGATAGTATCCAGTTTCCGCGACCGGCCACCGGCTCCCCGGGATCTGATTGTGGGGGAAGTGGGCTTGGCGGGCGAGGTGCGGGGCGTTAGCCGTTTAGAAAGTAGAGTTAATGAAGCGGTAAAACTAGGATTTTCACGGGTGATTTTGCCGGCCAGCAATTTGCGCTCTGGGTTTAAACACGATGATATCGAGCTCATTGGTGTCGCCTCGGTGGCTGAGGCGCTGCAGTATGTTATGAGGTAACTAGATGGGATAGATGGGATAGGGAGGTTGGGCAATGGCTACAGAACGCGAAGAAAGGCTGCTAAAGGCTTTGCGCAGTATGGCTCCAGGCACACAACTGAGGGAAGGACTAGATAATGTGCTGCGGGCTAAGACAGGAGCTATTATTGTCTTGTCTGATTCTCCCCAAGTGTTAGAGCTGGTGGAAGGCGGTTTTCAACTGCAGTGTGATTTTACACCAGCCGCCTTATATGAATTGGCTAAAATGGATGGCGCCATTATTCTCAGCGCCGATGCTAAGAAGATTCTTTATGCTAACACCCAGCTGGTGCCTGACCCCAGCGTGCCCTCGACGGAGACGGGTATTCGTCATCGCACTGCCGAGCGGGTGGCCCGCATGACCGATGAAATTGTGATTGCTATTTCGCAGAGACGGAACATCATCAGCCTCTACTTGGGCACTCAGAAATATATCTTGCGGGATATCAGCGTAATATTGTCCAAGGCCAACCAAGCTATCCAAACCCTGGAGAAGTATAAGGCGGTCTTAGACCAGGCCCTCATTAACCTGGGGGCGTTGGAATTTGAGGATTTGGTTACCGTTTTCGATGTATGCAACGTGATGCAAAGGTTTGAAATGGTGGCCCGTATTGTGGCTGAGATTAAACGCTACATAGTGGAGCTGGGTTCGGAAGGCCGCTTGGTAAACATGCAGCTGGTAGAGCTGGTCGGTAATACGGAAAGCGAATCCTTAGCTGTAATTCGCGACTACATGGCTCCCGGGGAAACCCGTACTCCCGAAGAGATTAGGGAGCAGATGTCCGAATTTACTTCGGAAGAGCTGTTGGAACCTATTAATTTCTGTCGTCTTATGGGCTACGGCGCCAACCTAAATGCTTTAGAGCGCCTGGTTTCCCCTTGTGGCTACCGCATATTGCAGAAGATACCGCGGCTTCCCCATTCGGTGGTGGAGAACTTGGTGGATCATTTTGGTAATCTGCAAGGTGTGATGGAGGCCTCCATTGAAGCTCTGGATGAGGTGGAGGGTATCGGTGAGGTACGGGCCCGGGCCATCTCGGAAGGTCTACGCCGCTTAAAAGGACAAGCACTAATAGATAGGCATCTATAAACAGAACTAAAAACCTCGGCAAACCTCGGCCGAGGTTTTCTTATTTTAGCAAAAAAATTATAATAAAGACTTTTTGCTATCGGGAGGAAAAAGGCTCGAATACTTTAGGCTAATAAGTTGCGCCATTGTGCTGGCAGTCAGCGGCCGCCTGCCAGTACAAGAGCAGCAACTTAATATTTGTGAAGAAGGAGAGTTAACGCATGAAGAGAAGCACCGGTTTTCTAGTATTGACCGCGATGCTTCTTGTCGCCCTCGTTCTAACCGGCTGTGCCGGTGGTGGCGGTGGCAGCACAGAGCGAACCGACAAAATTGTTCGTATTGCCCAGTGGAACCCCCCGACGGGTCTATTCCATCCCGAACTCTTAACTAGCGACTACGACAGCAGTGTAGCCGACCTCGTCTATGAAACCTTGGTCACTTTTACCCCCAATTTTGAATACGAGCCGGCTTTGGCCGAGCGTTGGGAAATTTCCGAGGACAACCGTAGCGTAACTTTCTATTTACAGCCGGAAGCTAAATGGCATGACGGGCAGCCGGTTACTGCCGAAGACGTAAAGTTTTCCTTGATGTTTGTTGGTCATAAGGACTACACCGGTCCCCGCTATTCCAACGTGGAGCAAATTGTCGGCATGGATGCTTGGCATAAAGGGGAAGCCGATGATGTGGAAGGTATAGAAATCATCGACGAAAAGACAATTAAAATTACCACGGTTCAACCCTTTGGTCCCTTCCTCTATCAGATTGGTGGCCGTTATGTGCTACCCAAACATATCTGGGGTGACGTGGAAGTGGCCACCGCCGACCAACGGCGAGACCTGTTGGAAAACCCAATCGGTAGCGGCCCCTTCGTATTCAAGGAATTCGTTAAGGACCAATATGTGGCCCTAGAGGCGAACGAAGATTATTGGGGCGGTCGCCCGAAGGTGGACGGTATTGTAATTCAAGCCGTGTCTCAGGATACAGCCCAGGCCCAGATCATCAAGGGTGAAATCGATATCATGTCGGTTAGCGATTTCAATCCGACCACCATTAAGGCCTTAGAAGATGCGGGCGTGCAAATCAAGACGGCCGGTTTGGTGGCTGTGCAATACATGGGCGTCAACCACCGTATCCCCGATTTCCAAGATAAGCGGGTGCGCCAGGCTTTAGCCCATGCTATTAACCGCCAAAGCATCGTGGATGACTTGCTATACGGTGAAGGTAACGTAGCTGACAACCCCTTCCCCAAGACCATTTGGGCCTATCCGGGCGATGACGTCATCAAGCATTATAACTACGATCCAGAGCGCGCTATTGAGCTCTTCCAAGAAGCCGGTTACACCTATGAGAATGGTGTTATGAGCAAAGACGGTAAGCCAGTAAAGTGGACCTTGAAGTATCCCAGTGGCAATAAGGTGCGGGAAAAGGCCGCTGAGCTGATTCACCAGAACCTGAAAGATATCGGGATTGAGATTGAGTTGATGCTCATGGAATTCCAGGCCCTTTCCGACGCTTGTGCCCAGGGCGACTTTCACCTCTTCCTGATGGGTATGGGTACCAGCTTCGATGCGGACCAGCTCTACATCTGGGGTCCCGGTTCCACCTTCAACTATGGCGGTTGGAGTTCGGAAAAGAGCCTAGAACTATTAAGAAAAGGTGTTAGTGTTGTTGATATAGAGGAGCGCAAACCTATTTACAAGGAATGGGCTATCTATATGAACGAGGAAATACCTTGGATCTGGCTCTATAACTGGAATGGTGGCCTTGCTGTGACCGGCGATCTACAGAACGTACAATACTATGCCGGTGGCAGTTACTATAACATCGTTAATTGGGAATTCAAGTAGACTCGAACTTGCGAGCAGAAAACCCTCCAACGAGGGTTTTCTGCACTTATGTACTGGGCAGACCTCTATGAGGGCCAATCCTGTAACAGGAGGTGGAATTAATGTTTAATTATATTGTCCGGCGTTTGTTACTAATGATTCCTGTAATAATTGGTATCTCGATGATAGTGTTCCTGCTCATCAACATCGCGCCGGGCGACCCCTATAGGGCCATGCTGGAAACCAACCCCAATATTACGGCGGAAGACTATGAGAATATGTTGCGGTCTATCGGTTATTATGATCCGTTACCAGTGAAATACGTCAAATGGGCGTCGCAAGTTTTATCGGGCAATCTGGGCTATTCCATCGATAGCAAAGAACCGATTGCCAGCCTGTTGCCCAGGCGCTTAGCCAACACTTTAACCCTGTCGTTGCCGGCGCTCATTCTCAGCACCATGATCGCGGTGCCTTTGGGCGTGCTTTCGGCCACACGGCAGTATTCCCGGCTTGATCATATTTTGTCCATTCTCGCTTTCTTAGGTATTTCTATACCAGCCTTCTTCTTGGCCCTTTTGTTTATTAAGTTTGTCGCCTTTGATTTAGGTTGGTTTCCCATCCAGGGCATGGGTAGCATTATGAGGGGTTACACCGGTTGGCGCCTAGTCTTAGATCGTCTTTATCACATGGTCTTACCAGTGACGGTGCTCACCCTAGTGCAGGTGGCGTCCCGGATGCGCTATACCCGCTCGGCCATGCTGGAGGTAATTCGTCAGGACTATATTCGTACCGCCCGCGCCAAAGGGCTGCCGGAGAAAAGGGTAATTTATAAGCATGCTCTGCGCAATGCCCTCATTCCCGTGATTACGGTGTTAAGTATGTCCCTGGGCTCTATACTTTCCGGCGCAGTGCTGACGGAGACCGTGTTCATGTGGCCCGGCATGGGGACTATGGTTTATCGGGCTATTAGTAACCGCGACTATCCGGTGGTTATGGCGGGTACCATGGTGCTGGCAATAGTGATGCTCTTTGCCAACCTGCTGGCCGACGTCATGTACGCGGTGGTTGATCCTCGAATTAGATACGATTAGTAAGGAGGTAGCTCTTTTGTCTAGTAATTCTTTAGTCAATAGCAAAGAACGCGGGCTATCTCCCGCGCAAGTCGCCTGGAAACGTTTTAAAAAGAATAGGCTAGCCATGTGGGCTGGAGGAGTAATTATTCTTTTAGTTTTGATGGCCATTGCCGCTCCCCTTATTGCCCCCTACCCAAGGGATCAGGGTGATTTGAGCAAACGCTTTAGCAAGCCGTCCAGGGAACATTGGCTGGGTACCGACGATATGGGGCGTGACGTGCTCACCCGGTTGATCTATGGTGCTCAAGCTTCTTTAGCTGTTGGTCTGGTTTCCACCGGCATTTCCATAGTCATTGGTGTCACTTTAGGGGCCATTTCCGGCTACTTCGGCGGCCTGGTTGACAATCTGATAATGCGCCTGGTGGATATTTTTATGTGTTTTCCCTTCTTCCTTATGGCCATCGTCATGGCGGCGGTGCTGGGCCCGGGCATCCGCACCGTCATGCTGGTTTCCGGTGTCTTAAGTTGGCCCGGGCTGGCCCGTATCGTGCGGGCGGAGGTGCTGGCCATTAAAGAACGGGAGTTCGTGGAGGCGGCCCGGGCGCTAGGCCTATCGGCCCCCAGCATTATTTGGCATCATATTTTGCCCAACGTATTTGCGGTACTGGTGGTCTATGCCACCCTTGGTATAGCCGGTGGTATCTTAGGTGAAGCCGGATTAAGCTATCTGGGCTTAGGGGTGAAACCGCCCCAACCCAGCTGGGGCAATATGCTGCATATGGCCCAAAACTTTACGGCCCTCACCAATTATCCTTGGTTGTGGATTCCGGCCGGAATCATGAATCTTTTAACCGTGTTGTCGATTAATGTCTTGGGAGACGGCTTGCGAGATGCCCTCGATCCCAAACTACGGCAGTAAGGGGTGATCTCGATGGCATTATTAGAAGTACGAAACTTGCATGTGGGTTTCCTTAACGATGGCCGCCTGATACCAGCGGTGAGGGGTGTCAGTTTTGAAATTGAACCGGGGCAGGTGCTGGGGCTGGTGGGTGAGTCGGGCTGTGGCAAGAGTGTTACCAGCCTGGCCATTATGCGCCTTTTACCCCAACCTCATGGTCAAGTTAGCGAGGGTCAAATAACCTTTAATGGTACGGATCTCCTCGCCTTGAGCGAAGAAGAGATGCGGCATATCAGAGGTAACGATATTTCTATGATCTTTCAAGAGCCGATGACCGCATTGAACCCGGTATTGACCATCGGTGAGCAAATTGGCGAAGTGTTAGAAGTGCATAAGGATATGCCCCTTAAGAGCGCGGCCAATCGTAAGCGCTGCGTGGAGCTGTTAGAAATGGTGGGCATCCCCCGGGCAGAAACCATTGTGCGCGAGTATCCTCACCAGCTATCGGGAGGGATGCGCCAGCGGGTTATGATCGCCATGGCTCTGGCCTGTGCCCCGCGCTTGTTAATCGCCGACGCGCCGACTACGGCCCTGGACGTTACTATTCAGGCCCAGGTTCTGGACCTGATGCGCAACCTGAAGGATGAATTGGATACGGCTGTATTGTTTATCACCCATGACCTGGGCGTGATAGCCGAAATGGCCGATGAAGTGGCGGTTATGTACGCGGGACAAATAGTGGAGCAAGCGCCGGTGCAAACCCTGTTTACTGAGCCGCAGCATCCCTATACTATAGGTCTCATGCGTTCACGGCCGGCGCAGGTGCGAAAGGGGGAGCCACTCTATTGCATTCCCGGAATGGTGCCCAGTGGCGATGCCATGCCACCCGGTTGCGCCTTTGCTCCCCGTTGTGAGCACG
This sequence comes from Bacillota bacterium, assembly GCA_012727835.1. Next base: position 6,159 of record JAAYGE010000191.1, on the reverse strand, counting down.
CCTGCCCCCAATGTAGTCAGGGGACAGAAATCCCGGTGGTGACAGTAGCTCCTAAACATCAGGTGCGCTGTTTGTTAGCGAAAGGGGGCGAACGGGCATGACTACCCCACTGATTACGGTAGAAAATTTAAAGACTTATTTCCCCATCACCGGTGGTGTTTTCTCGCGCCGCATTGGCGATGTTAAGGCGGTGGACGGGGTTAGTTTTCAAATACAGCGGGGCGAAATTTTTGGCCTGGTGGGCGAATCGGGATGTGGTAAATCTACCATCGGACGCACTATTCTGCGCCTGCTCAAGCCCACCGCCGGGCGGGTAGCTTACGAAGATACGGTCTTGTTTGACGTGGAGGCGGGGCGCTGGTTGCCAGGCAAGCAGATGCGGCTGCTAAGACGTAACATGCAGATCATTTTTCAAGATCCTTTCGCTTCCCTCGACCCGCGGATGAATGTGGGTTCGATTGTGGCCGAGGGACTAATCGCCCATCGTATTGCCAGGGGGCAGGCGGCTTGGGAGCAGGCCCAAGAACTGCTCCATATGTGTGGCCTGCCAGCCAATGCGATTAATAAATACCCCCACGAATTCAGTGGGGGCCAACGGCAACGCATCTCCATTGCCCGGGCGTTGGCTTTCCGTCCCGATTTTATCGTGGCCGACGAGCCCATTGCGGCCTTGGACGTATCCATTCAGGCTCAAATTCTCACCCTTATGCAGGAGCTAAAGGAGAAATTCCAGCTTACCTACCTGTTTATTTCCCATGACTTGGGTGTCGTGCGCTATTTCTGTGACCGGATTGCGGTTATGTATCTGGGCAATTTTGTGGAAACAGGTACCAGCGAGCAGATCTTCGCCAATCCTTTGCATCCTTATACCCGCGCTTTATTATCGGCTGTTCCCAGCGTGGAACCGGAAGCCCGGCAGCAGCGCATAATTCTTCAGGGTTCGGTTCCTAGCCCAGCCAATCCGCCCCCTGGGTGCAAATTCCATACCCGGTGTCCGGTGGCTCGCCCGCAGTGTGCAGAAAATCGGCCCCAGCTGCGGGAAGTGGAGCCGGGACATATGGTGGCCTGCCCGTATGTGGAATAGAGCTAGAGGTCCGGAACCGGAGGATAGGGAACAGCTGGATGATCGGCGGCGTATCACCTGGCGAGAATTTCTTTTAATCTGTGCCACCATGTATCGACAGATACTACCGGGCACCTTGGTGTTGGCAGCTGCCATGCTGTTGCTTATTATCCTATTGCAGTATATGGCCGGGTAAAACAAAAAGACGCATCGCTCTCCGTTTTCTAAACGGGCGCGATGCGTTTTATTATACTAAGAAAGATTAAAAACACCTAAAGTATTAAGCCGCTTTGCTTCCTGTGTAAGTACTTCATCTAGCTCTAGTCCTAACAGGCTACAGAGGGCAGCCAGATAAAATAAGCTAGCACCTAGCTCGTTGACTAACACTTCTTTACATAATTCGCAGAGTTCTCCCCGCAGGTGATTGTCGACTTGTTGCCGGAATTCTTCTAGTGACATCGTGGCACTAGTCGGCTGACGACAGGCATTAATGCTCAGACAGCCACAGGTAGTGACTGCCTTGGCCACGGCCCGATTGGCTCGGGCGCTGGATTCCTGAAATTTGGAGAGTACGTCGAGAATGCTGCGATGACGAATAAGATACTTGTCGACAGCTTCTTGGAATGCCTTACAATTGCCGTCTTTCAAGAGGCCACCACCTTTTCACCAGGGTGTTCAAATTGTTAGCTTAATTATACTGATAGCTTTCCCGGCTTGTCAAACCAGCCAAGTTGCAAAAAGGGAAGGCATAATTGACAAGTATTCTATATCTGTGGTAGAATGCTCTTTTCTTGACACGGTTGTCTACAAATGTTAACCTTATACGTAAGGAGGTGTGGCCAGCGGTGTTTAAGTTGGGAGATAGAGTTGTCTATCCCATGCATGGTGCCGGTATTATTGAGGCCATCGAGGAAAAGGAAGTTTTAGGAGAGAAGCAGAAGTATTATATCCTGAGGTTACCGCTTGGCGACATGCGGGTGATGATCCCCCTCCGTAATGCTAACGATATCGGCATTCGTGAGGTGGTTTCTGAGGATTGCCTCCAAGAGGCACTGTCCATACTGCAGGATGAGGAAACCGAAATGCCGTCTAACTGGAATCAGCGTTTCCGCTCCACCCTGGAAAAGATCCGTTCAGGCGATATCAAGCCGGTGGCTGAGGTTATGCGTAACTTGGTAAGACGCGATCAGGAAAAAGGGCTTTCAACAGGAGAACGCAAGATGTTGGATGCAGCTCGGCAAATCTTCATTAGCGAGCTGATTTTAGTTAGAGATATGGAAGAGGAAGCTGCTACACGTTTAGTAGACGATTTATTGGGGTGTTGATGGGGGGCGTCGTGGTGGACGCCCTATTTTTTCCTTGCTCTTTTAGAAAGGAGGTGAGAAAGATGTTGATGCGGATTACTCGACTGCTGATCGCTGTCCTGGGAGGTCTGATCGGACTAGAAGTTGGGGGCAAGGCTTTATACCCGGTAGCTACCAACTATCTGAACTTCGGTTGGGCCCAGGACGTGCAGCTTTTGCTTTTTAGGATTCTGGGAGCCACTGTTTTTGGACTCATATTTTATATTTTTTCTCCCGGACTGATAAAAAAGCTGGGTAAGTTTTCGGCACTGGTTGAGGGCCAAATGCAGCGTATTCCTACTCAAGACATCATAATCAGCACGGTGGGGCTGATGGTGGGCCTGATAATCGCCAACTTGCTTGGCTTTGCTCTGGTCGGTATTCCCTTTGTGGGGCCCTATTTGCCCATCATCTCTAATATAGCCCTTGGCTATTTAGGGCTCATGTTGGCCCACAAGAAGCGGGAAGAACTGGGGAGTTTATTATCTTTCCCTGGCCGCTCCAGTAAAGCGGCTAAGAAAGAGCAGTATAAAGTCTTGGATACCAGTGTGATTATTGACGGTCGCATCGCCGATGTGGTGCGGGCTGGTTTCCTAGAGGGAGTTTTGGTGGTGCCCACGTTTGTACTGGAGGAGCTCAGGCATATTGCCGATTCGTCCGATAGTTTGCGACGCAATCGGGGTAGGCGCGGCCTCGACATTTTGCAGGATTTGCAGAAGCAACTGGGGGCCGGAGTGCTTATTCTGGAAAAGGACTATGATGATTTAGAAGTGGACAGTAAACTCATCAAGTTGGCGCAGGAGATAAACGGGAAGCTTCTCACCACCGACTATAACTTAAACAAGATATGTGAGCTGCAGGGTGTGCCGGTTCTAAATATTAATGAATTGGCCAACTCGCTTAAGCCAGTGGTTTTGCCTGGCGAAGAGATGGTTGTACACGTGTTGAAAGAAGGTAAAGAAAACAACCAGGGTGTGGCCTATTTGGATGACGGTACTATGATTGTGGTAGATAACGGGCGCAAGCATATTGGTGAGGATTTGCCGGTGGTTGTTACTAGTGTGTTGCAAACGGCGGCCGGCCGGATGATTTTCGCCCGCGTGCGTTGAACTTAAACTTAATAGTGACCAGAGACATCTAGGGGGGCTGTGCAAGAGATAATTGCGCAGCCCCTAAACATATTCAGATGCTTGTTGTAACCTGTAGCCTAATAGGCTTGTGGTCATACGCACAGTAGTTGCGGCAAGTGCTCTAGTAGACCACGGCCTCAAAAATCGCAACTGCTTTGGCAAGCAAAAGCTGTTTGCTCACCGCCCCGATTTTGGTATGCTAAGCATAACCAGAAAGGAACGAAGGAAGGAGGAATGGGGATGTTAACAGCGATCGTGGTAGCTGCCGGACAAAGCCGGAGAATGGGAGTCGCTGGCGATAAGATTCTGGCTAAACTGGCGGGCCATCCTTTGGTCGCCCACTCGTTGGCTGTTCTGTCTTCGCTGCCGGAAGTGAGTGATATCGTGCTGGTGGGAAACAGTGCTCAAATCGATACCTTGAATGTGTTGGTGGAAGAGTACGACTTTAGCAAGGTGAGGGCAGTCGTTCCCGGAGGAGAAGAGCGGCGCGAATCGGTTAGTTTGGGCTTGGAAGCTATCGATTGGCCGGTGGAATATGTGGCGGTACACGATGCGGCCCGGCCTTGCTTAGCTAAGGCGGAGGCGCGAGAAGTGATAGCCGACGGAGTGGCCTATGGGGCCGCAACTCTGGCCATTCCGGTGGTGGATACTATTAAGCAGGTGGAGTACGGGGCAGTGGTAGCCACCCTCGACCGCTCATCTTTGTGGGCCATCCAGACCCCCCAGGTGTTCAAGTACGATTGGTTGGTGAAAGGTCATGCCAATTGGCGTCAGGTGCGGGAGCCTATCACCGATGATGCGGTTTTGGTGTCGGCTTTGGGCCACAAAGTGCGGGTTACGCCGGGCAGTAGGGCCAATGTGAAAGTAACCACTCCTGAGGATTTATTATTAGCGACCTTCTATCTAGAGCAGGGTGGACGCTTATGCCTGTAGGCATTGGCTATGACGTACATAGATTGGTGGCAGGGCGCCCCTTGGTACTAGGCGGAGTTAACATCCCAGCCGCTAAGGGCCTACTAGGCCATTCGGATGCGGACGTTCTGACCCATGCGATTATCGATGCCCTGTTGGGGGCCGCCTGCTTAGGCGATATCGGCCGGCTTTTCCCCGATAATGATCCCCAGTATGAGGGGTGTTATAGCCTAGACCTCTTAGCGACCGCTTATCGCCGGGTATGGGAAAAAGGGTATCTGGTAAAAAATATCGATGCGACGGTTATTGCTGAGCAGCCTAAGTTGGCTCCCCATATTGAAGAAATGCGGCAGGCCTTGGCTCATACTCTTGACTTAGATGTGGAGCGGGTGAGTATTAAGGCCACTACCAATGAGGGCCTGGGCTTTCTAGGCCGCGGTGAGGGCATAGCTGCGTTAGCCGTCTGTCAATTAGAATGTAGAAAGAGATGAGGTTATTGCCTAAATTTGCGGTGCAGGAGGCCCAACAGTTATCCGCCCTGCAATTGGCCTATATCGGTGACGCAGTTTATGAGTTGGCGGTGCGGGAGCATCTGTTGGGGCGGGGCCAGATACGGATTGAACAGTTACATAAGGCTACGGTGGGCTGGGTGCAGGCCCCGGCGCAGGCAGCTGCGGCCCATCGCTTGTTGTCGGAACTGACAGAGGCGGAGACGGCTATTTTTTACCGGGGTCGGAATGTGAAGCCTGCCCGGGTGCCTAAGAGTGCCACAGTGAGTGAGTATTGTTATAGCACTGCTTTAGAAGCGCTGTTCGGTTATCTATATTTAACGGGGCAGAAGGAGCGGCTACGAGAGCTAATAGACAAGGTTTTGGCCTGCCAGGCTGATAATTAGTAGTAATACTGCGGTCTGGACAGCCGCCGCTTGTTTCTATAAATACAGGAGAGGAGTTAGAACCATGGAGGTAACTTTAATTCGCCATACGCCGGAACCGGAACTAACGGTGGCAGCCGCCGCCCGTTTATGCTATTCACCCGACCAGGTAAATGAACTTTTAGACGGGTTAACATTGCCTAAAGCGCGCAAACTAATAAACCATCTGCGACGCATGGGGCATCTTTCCCCCTTTGAGCATGCTACCTTTACCTTCGGTATTGCGGGGGTAAGTCGTTCTCTGTCGCACCAATTGGTGCGTCATCGTATCGCATCCTACTCCCAACAATCGCAGCGCTATGTGGCCTTTGACGATCTAGCCGTAGTGGTGCCGCCCACCATTGCTGCCAAGCTGGAGGCCCAGGAGAAATTCAACGCAGCCATGGCTGCGATTGGGGAGGCTTATCAAGCCTTGTTAGAGCTGGTGCCGGCGGAGGATGCCCGTTATGTATTGCCCAATGCCGCCCAGACTAATCTGGTCGTGACCATGAATGCCCGCAGCCTGCTCAATTTCTTTACCTTGCGTTGTTGTACACGGGCCCAATGGGAGATTAGAGAGCTGGCTTGGCGTATGTTGGATTTGGTGCAAGCGGTGGCCCCCTCCCTGTTTGCCGATGCGGGTCCCAATTGTTGGCGTGATATCGGTTGCCAAGAGGGCGCTATGACCTGCGGAGAGCCACCAAGGCGAATCAGATAGATAGGAGGAGTTAGCAGTGGAGCAGCTAGAAGGGCGTAATCCGGTTTTAGAGGCTTTGCAAGCCGGACTGAGTATACAGC
>JAAYGE010000190.1 GCA_012727835.1 Bacillota bacterium | reverse complement strand
GTGGACAGTTGTGCCACTTATATAGGAATCAGGGAATTGGCTTGGAAGAACTGGCAGTTTTTCCTCAATAATCGGCGACTTTTTCTGCGGGGCATCAATTATGGCCCTACCAGTTTTTATCCGGCAACGGTTACCGCCGAGGATCTGCAACGAGACATCAAGCTAATTGCCGATGCCAATTTTAACATGGTGCGCGTTTATAACCATGTGGCGCGGCCCGAGTTTTATCAGTTCTGCGCCGAAGCAGGGTTAATAATATGGCAGGATTTTCCTTTGGATAAGAAGTATGAGCGTAACATTACCGGCATTGCCCTGCATCAGATTAGGGCCATGGTAGGCGCCTTACGTAATGAGCCGGCTGTATGTTTTTGGTCATGTCATAACGAACCTTACGCTCCGCCGGGACAAGAACGGGGTGGGGGTGCTGGCTGGGGTGCTCTCCTTGCCAATCTCTTTAATAATATGAAGCCCAGCTGGAATAAGGATATTCTTGATCCCCGCTTGCAGGAAGCCGTTTGGCAATTGGATAGAAGCCGTCCGGTCATTCCCCATTCGGGGGTACTGGGGCTGGTGCGGGGTGGATCGGCTACTCACCATTATTATGGGTGGAATACGACCAACTTTCGCACTTTGGCTCGGCTGGGCCGCCTATTTCCCCGTATTATCCGTTTGGTCAATGAGTATGGAGCCCAATCCTTTCCCCAGGAGGCTGACTTTATAGCTCAATTGCTTGACGAGGCAGGTTCCTGGCCCGATGTGGATTGGGAGAGCGTGGCGAAACAGTTCTTAGCTAATGTGGAACTCTTACTAGAGCGGCTACCGCCGGATGAGTATGATAATTGGGAGAGTTACATAGCAGCTACCCAAATTTATCAGGCCGAGTTGTTGCAGTTTTACCATGAATATTTGCGACGCCACAAATATCGTCCTTGTGGGGGTGCGGTGGCCTTCTATTTTGCCGATGCTGCTCCTCTAGTTTCCTGGTCGTTACTCGATTGGAACCGTCGCCCGAAACTGGCTTACTACGTTACCAGGCGGGCAATGGCACCGGTACAAGTGATGGTGGACTGGCCGAAACGTTATTTTGTTCCCGGTGAAAGCTGGTCTAGTACAATTTACGTGGTTAACGATTTGCCGCGGGCCCTCCCGACTATGGGGCTTACTTGGCAGCTGAAACTAGGAGAGCAGGTCTTTGTGAGGGAGCGGGCAGTGGTGGAGGCGGCCGCCGATGCGGTCTCTCGAGTGGGTTCTTTAACACTAGTCGTACCGGACGAGCTGGATGGAGCCGGTCATTTAACGCTGGAGTTGGCATTAACCTTGCCCGACAAGAGTACAATTGCTAATGAATATATTCTTCATGTCAGACCTTAAAGCTAAAGTGGAAGTTAGATGCCTTAAGGCAATAACTTGAATAAAAACATAGGAGGTTACTAGAATGAGAACAAACGTGGATAAACTGGCCATGGTTAGCGTACAAGGTGAAATTACCCACCCTCGTATGCCCAACTACAAGGTTACCGCTTTCGGTAAGCCGGTGGTGCTGCCGGGTACCGGTGGTATCACTTACAATATCCAAGTTGGCGACAGCTGTATGGGGTTGCAGGTGGACCATGTGGAGCCGGGTGTAACAATCAAGAACTTTAATGAGGCGGAAAATGCGGGCTTGACCACGTTAGCTTGCATTGGCAATCAGGCTCGGGTAGTGAGCGGTGACGCTAAAGGAGCCCTTGGTTACGTAACCGGTACCCATGGCGGTTGCGAGCATACCCTAGTTTACTTCCCACAAGAGGCTCTGGAAAAAATGGCCATTGGTGATAAGGTGCTAATCAAAAGTTTCGGCACCGGCCTCAAAGTCGAAGACTGTCCAGAAGTGACCGTGATGAACCTGGACCCCAATTTGCTAGAAAAGATGAACATTAATGTCACCGAAGATGGCGTGATGGAAATTCCGGTGGCCGCAGAGGTGCCGGCCTACTTAATGGGTTCTGGTATAGGCTCCTCCACCGCCTATCGGGGTGACTACGATATTATGACGGCCGATAAGGAAGCCTATGAGCAATTCAACTTAGGCAAATTGCGCTTCGGTGATGTGGTGGCCCTAAGAGATTGCGATACAACTTTTGGGCGCGGTTACCTCAAGGGTGCGGTAACCATCGGTGTTATTGTGCATAGCGATTGCGTGGTTGCCGGTCATGGCCCGGGTGTAACCACTATCTTTGTTAGCAGCACGGGCAAGATTCGTCCACGGGTAGTTGAAAAAGCAAATATTGCTGACTATCTGGGTATTTCCCGTAAGTAGCTTTTTTTAACTATCCGAGGGGCAACCTGCCCAATATACGGCGGGTTGCCCTTTATTATTAACCAAAGAAACCTAGTGTTACCTATAGAGGTACACTTTAACGCCATAACTTTTCTCGCCTAGCAGCATTCTAGAGTAAAGGGCAGCATAGAGCTGCTAGAAAGAGGTGATGGAATGGTCACGAGCTGTAAGTGGCAGCGCTTAAAGGTGCTTACCCCCGATGGTGATGCCAGTAAGGTAATCTATTTTATTGGACAAAGTGGCCGCCAACAGCTGGAGCAGGGAGGCAAAACGGTTACCACGGCCTTTTCAACCCAAGCCTCCCGTTTAGAATTTGTGACGATTAAGGAGGCATTACAGGCTCAGCGCCCACCGCAGGAAGAGGAACTGGTAGCCCAATTTGTGGCTTGCGAAGAAGAGTTGCTGGAAGGAGCCCTGCGACTAAAGCCACCTTTTCATCCGGATAATGTCAGTAAAATGGAGCTGGTAGTATCGCCTTTTGTAGTTTTCTACTTCGCTCTTTTTCAGGATGAGGAGGAGGGACCGGTGGTTGCCGTTCCCGTAAGCCTGTTTAATGGCCAGATAGCTCCGAAATTACTGCAGATCATGAGAGAGTTTCCCTTGTCAACCAAAGGCGTTCCCACCATTATCTCGCCTAACATTAGCTTGGATGAGGCTTTTCAAACCGCGTCTCAGATGCTGGAAGAAAAACTAAGTAACCCGGAGACAGGACGTTCCAGTTTAATCTGGTGCGATACTGCCCAGACCCATGAAAAGCACCGGCGTACTCGTATGGAGAAGGGCACTTTTAGTTGTGAGCACTTGCAGTGGGAAGAAAGTCAGCATCAAGTTTTGGGACTGCAGCCGATTGAATATATTAATGCGGTTCTCTTGCTGGTACCCCATCTATTACTCTCATTACGGGACCAGGTTCACGAAACCACCATTGGCTTGCTGGACCCGGTATTGCAAAATGTATACCTGATGCCCCATATCTCAGAGATTCAGGAAATATGACGAAGCGAGCTCCTATATAGCGAGCTCGCTTTTCTCTTTTTAGCTTCCTTGGGGTTGCAACTTTTTGGCGATATTGGTAATTTCATCAAAGAAGCCGGTTATCGGCTCACCACGACTAATG
>JAAYGE010000189.1 GCA_012727835.1 Bacillota bacterium | reverse complement strand
GCGGTTCTTGAACTCCTGAAACATAGCCGCTGCCTTAGGACCAGGTGTCAGGGCTGCACCCACCAGCAACTCATTCTGCTTAGGTATGGTCCAGCCATAGAAGTCGGTTATGTCGCGGGCAAAGATGGCAGTAAAATAGGGCATTAGTTCCTCCGAGCGGAACCTTTCCTGGATGGCGATATACTGCCGGACACGGTTCTCCGACCCACTGGCTTGCTTCCTAACCAGCGAATTGGCGCCATCGGCACCTATTAACAGACGGGTCTTCTCTTGCCAACGTCTACCGTCTCGCTGCAGGGTTAACGTGGTTACCTCCCCTTCTATTTGAAACCCGCAGAAGGTAGTGCCAAAACACTTCGTAACCCCATCGGCTACCAGCGATACCAGCCAGCGGTCAAACTTCTCGCGATCTATGTTGACGTAGAAACGTTGATAGTATCTTTCAAAGTTTTGATCCAAATCAATGGTACGTACAACGAAAAGCTGTGGACCAACTAAGACTTCCTCTGGAAGTCCCAGTCCCAATTGGGCCAGCACTTTCTGTGCATCAGGGGCCAATAAACCGCCGCAGCTCTTGATTAGCTTTCCGGAGGCGACCTCCTTGTGCAGCTCCCGTCGGTCAACCAACAATATTCGGTAGCGTTTGCTCAGCAACCGCGCCAAAGTTGCCCCTGCTGGGCCAGCGCCCACAATTGCCAGATCATACATACTTACCTCTCCTGATATAAGCCAACCCCGCCTAAAACGGCGGGGTTAACCTTTATACTAGAAACTTTCCACAACCAGATCCACCAGCGATCCTACATAGTCCACAGCGGCATAAATCGGATCGGGTTTAGTCATGTCCACCCCGGCCATCTTTGCCAATTCCATTGGTGGTTTAGTGCCGCCGGCCTTTAGCACCTCCAACCAGCGGTCCACGGCCGGTTGTCCCTCCTCTAGTATAGCCTGGGCTACTGCGGTACCGATGGTCAACCCCGCCGAATAACTGTAGGGATACAAGCCCATATAGTAATGGGGTTGTCGCATCCATGTTAGGCGGGCCCCTTCGTCAATCTCCACCGTGTCACCCCAGAATTCTTCCAGTATCTCACCTTGGACCTGGCTGAGCACAGAAGCGGTAATCGGTTGACCTTCCTCCGCCAGGGCAAAAATGCGGCGTTGTAATTCACCCTCGATCAGGTGGCGAACAAAGTTATGATGATAGGTCATCAACAGCTGCATGGCTAGCCAACGAATCATCCGTGGGTCATTGGTTTGCGACTTAATGTAATTGCCCACCAGTAGCTCGTTGATTGTGGACGGGGCTTCAATGAAGAACATGGAAGCGCGGGCATTGCTGAGACGCTGATAGCGTTGAGCCAGTACTCCGTGGCCTGCATGCCCCAACTCATGGCTCAGTAATAAAGCGCTGCGCATATTATCGGTCCAGGTCACTAGGATATAGGGGTGCACATCGGGAACGGTAGTGCAGAAGGCCCCGGTGGACTTACCAACATTGTTGGCCAAGTCAATCCACCGGTTCTTCAAACCGGCCTCGATAATGGCCGCATATTCTTCACCCAATACCGACAGTCCATTAAGAATAATTTCCGAAGCGGCTTCGAAGGTGGCCGGCGGGCTGAACTCGGGGTCCAACGGTGCTTCGATATCACAGTAAAGCAATTTATCCAGCCCCAAAACCTTCTTGCGCAGCTCCGCATAGCGGCGCATGTGGGGTGCCAGCTCCTTCAGGATAATGTCATGCAGGTTGTTATATACTTCTAAGCTCACTTCTTGGCCATGCAACAGCATATGGGTGGCCGATTCATAACCCCGCAATTTGGCCAAAGTTACCTGTTTCTTTACTTCCGTACCCCAGGTGGCGCCGTAGGTATTCTGATAGGCCTGCAAACCTTTGGTAAAGGCTGTATAGGCGTTGCGCCGCAGCGTGGTATCGGGTGATTTCTCGTAGGCTTCTTCATACATGGCAAAAGACATGGGATGGCTCTTGCCCTGGCTATCCAGCACCGGCTCGAAGGTCATATCGGCGGCTTTCGAGCGGGTGTAAATCACATAAGGCGCACCGAGCACTTCGCTTAAAGATGCTAACGCCTTTTCCGTCTCGGGATGCAACATATAAGGTTTTTCTGCATTTAACTTGTTAATTAGACGCTGGAATTCCCTTAGCTTGGGCTCCTCTTCTAAGTAACGCTCTAGCGTCCCTTCCGGCAGACTAAGAGCTTCCGAACGAATAAAGGAAGTGGCCGCCTCCACCTGGGCTGCCATAGCGGCGGCCCGCCCCATGGCCACTTGGTTGGCCGGATCGGTGCCATCGGCCGATTGTTTCAGGGACGCATAGGTTCTAACTTTAATCACTTTCTTGGTCAACTCTTCCGCCGCTTCCAGACACGCCAGCAGGACTTCCGGCCCCTCGCCTAAGTGCCCCTGATACTGGGTCACAGAGGGAAGTTCTTCCAGTACGGCGGTTAGCGCTTTTTCCCAAGCCCTATCATCGGGGAAAATGTCGGCTAGGTTCCAGGTCAGGTGTTCCGGGACCTCTGCCCGTCGCAAACGTTTACTCATGGGGACCCTCCTTATACTTGGTATCTTTTAGAATATTTCTCAGCCAATGCCCTTTTCCCTGCTAGCCAGGCTAAGGGGTCAGAGTTTTTGCTGGCAAAATGGGCTTGTACTAGGCCGGCGGCTGGTCTATAATTGTGCACATACTTGTGCAAATTCTTGGAGGTGTACCAATGGATATTAATCAAATCATGAGCCTGCTCCCCCATCGCCACCCCTTCCTATTAGTAGATAAAGTCATTGAAATTATTCCCGGGAAATCAGCCCGCGGTCTAAAGAATGTAACCATCAACGAACCCTTCTTCGCTGGTCATTTCCCCCATCATCCGGTTATGCCAGGCGTTTTGATCGTGGAAGCTCTAGCTCAAGTGGGAGCCGTTGCCCTATTGAGTTTGCCAGAAAATGCGGGAAAGCTAGGCCTGTTCGCCGGTATTGACAAGTTGCGTTTCCGGCGCCAAGTAAAGCCCGGCGACCAGTTGCTGCTGCAGGTGGAGATCATTACGCAAAAGGGGCCTATCGGTAAAGGGAAAGCAGTTGCCACAGTGGACGGTGCGGTGGTAGCTTCCGGTGAATTGATGTTTGCCTTAAGTGACCCTATATAAAAAACGGGCTGTCGCAAAAGCAGTTGCGACAGCCCTTCGTGTTTGCAGGCGGTTGGTCATACTAGAGCGCCTGTGCCCAACCTCACTAACCACGTTGTTTACCTAGTCTAGCCCGCCTAACTGCCTTAACTAGCTCCCCAAACAGGAGTGGCATAGCTGCTAGCAAGAAAATGATACCCCAATCGTGGGAGTAGACTGTGGCAACACTAAATACCGCCCGTAACGCGGGCACGACCAAGATAACCGTCAAAAGGCCAAAGGAAACAACCGTTGCCAGGTTCATGTACCCATTGCTGAACAAGCCAAGTCTTAAAAGCGAGTGTTTTTCCGAGCGGGCGGTATAGGCGCGGAGTAATTCGCAGGTCACCAATGTAACCAGTGCGTAAGTACGGCCTATAGCCAGTCCGTAACGTTGCCAACTAAGGTAGAAAGCGCTCAAAACGGCGGTGGCCATAACCAAGCTCTGCACCGCGATGTTGATAATCATGTCCCGGTTAATAATGGGCTCCTCCGGGTCGCGGGGTTGCTCGTTCATTATACCCGGCTCCTTTTTCTCCCTACCTAGCGCTAGGGCAGGAAAGGCATCGGTCAATAAGTTGACCCATAGCAGATGAATCGGCAACAGAGGAATAGGCCAGTTTAGGATCATTGACAAGAAAATAATTAGAATTTCCCCCACGTTACACGACATGAGGAAAAAGACGAATTTGCGAATGTTGCTGTAAATAACCCGTCCTTCCTCCACGGCTTTGACGATGGTGGAGAAATTGTCATCGGCCAAAATCATGTCGGCGCTCTCTTTAGTCACATCGGTACCGGTAATACCCATAGCTATACCGATATCGGCCCGTTTGAGGGCCGGCGCGTCGTTGACGCCGTCGCCGGTCATGGCAGTAATAGCGCCGTTACTCTTCATAGCCTGCACAATACGCACCTTATGCTCAGGAGAAACCCGGGCATAGACATTTACCCTGCTGGCCGCTTCCACAAGCTGTTTATCATCCATAGCGTTCAGATCGGCACCGGCCAACACCTGGTCGTCCGACTGGATAATACCCAACTGTTTAGCGATAGCCGCCGCCGTGTCCCGATAATCGCCGGTAATCATTACCACGCGAATGCCAGCCTTCTTGCAGATCTTGATAGCCTCGATGGCTTCGGGACGCGGCGGGTCAATCATGCCTACCAGACCACAGAACACTAAGCCCTGCTCATCCTTCTCCGGCGTGGGCTGAGACGGTATTTCCGGGAGTATTTTAAAGGCCATAGCTAACACCCGATAAGCCTGGCTTGCTAACCTCTTGTTTTCAGCTAGAATCATCTCGATATCTTCAGGGGTAATGTGGTCGATGGTGCCATCGCGCCGCATAATCTGGGCGCAACGCTCAATAAGGATATCGGGTGCTCCCTTGGTGCACGCCATAAAAACATCGTCATCCTCGCACCGATGAAATGTGGTCATCAACTTGCGTTTGGAATCGAAGGGAATCTCCTGCACCCGCGGCATAGCCCGGTTAATCGCCTCTTTATCTATGCCAGCCTTGGCGGCCACCACTATCAAGGCCCCTTCGGTGGGGTCACCGATAATATGCCAACCATCCAAATCACTGTCGGTTTTAAACTCCAGTCGCGCATCATTACAGAGGGCCTGGACTTCTAACAGACGTTGCACCGCCGGTTCCTTATCTAAATCAATTTCATCGCCCTTATGAGTCAATGCGCCCACCGGATTATAGCCATCGCCCTCCACATCCATTTCCATAGCGGGCACATACATCTTAACCACCGTCATCTGGTTCTGGGTCAAGGTGCCGGTTTTGTCGGAACAGATAACCGTGGTGCTTCCCAGCGTTTCCACCGCATGCAACTTCTTCAAAATGGCGTTATGCCTCACCATCTGCTGCATACCGATGGCCAGAACAATAGTTACCACCGCTGGCAGCCCCTCGGGGATAGCCGCCACAGCCAGGCTCACAGCGGTCATAAACATTTCGAGGATTGGTTCGCCGCGTAGCAACCCCAATCCAAACACAATACCACATATTACCAAGCAGCCGGTGCCCAACAATTTACCCATAGCTCCCAGCTTCTTTTGTAAGGGTGTGGCCTCCTGCGGATCTTCCTGGATCATCTTGGCTATACCACCGATTACGGTATTCATTCCCGTAGCCGTAACGATGCCTGCACCCCGCCCGTAGGTAATGAGGGTACTCATAAAGCCGCTATTCTCTTGATCGCCCAGGCCCACTTCACCTTCCAGCTGCACGTTAGCATTCTTCTCCACTGGTACCGATTCGCCAGTGAGAGCCGCCTCCTCCACCTTCAGGTTTACCGTGTTAAAAAGCCGGACGTCGGCGGGTATGTAGTCACCCGTTTCCAACAGCACAATGTCTCCGGGTACCCGCTCCCGGGCTGGGATGGTGATAGTCTCCCCGTCTCGTATCACCACCGCATTTGGTGCCGACATCTGCTTTAGAGCTTCTAGCGCTTTGCTAGCCCGATATTCTTGGAACACACCCAGCCCAGCATTAATGATAACAATACCCAAAATCACCAGAGAATCGACTAGCTCACCTACTAGCCCAGAAACGAGGCTGGCAATTATCAGGATGATTACCATATAGTCTTTGAATTGCTCTAAAAACATGCGTAGAAGGCCTGGCCCCTCGGCGTGGGCCAGCTCATTGGGCCCATACTTTTCTAATCGGCGCCTTGCTTCCTGGGTGCTGAGCCCCTTTTCTACGTTAGTCTGCAGGTGCTCGCAGACTTCTTCAATATCTTGCTGATACCAAGGTGTCTGTCTCAATTTGCTCCCTCCAACGCTATCGACTATGCAAACACTGTAATTCCTCAACCCGAAGGCTAATACGGGAGTCAGTGTAAAAAGTTGCGCCAGCTTTCTTATACGAAGAACCATCAGTATATTTTTTATCGCCACCAGATTTTAACCCGCCATCTTCTGGCACATCCCCATCACGCACGAGAAATCATATGTGCACATAATGTTGCACACTCTCTTTTGTCGTGCTATAATCCATTTATCCATGAGCACAAATATATGCACGTAAGATAGAGATTTGGGTTGGAGCTACCACATTCTCGACGATGGTAGATATGTTTGGGCACCGGAATACTGCAATGGTAGGAGGAAGAAGCAATGACAACCACCTTGATAAAACTATTAGGAATCGACCATCCCTTCATCCAAGGCGGTATGGCCTGGGTGGCAACCGCCGAGCTGGCCGCCGCTGTTTCGGAGGCAGGGGGGTTAGGAGTAATCGGCGTTGGCAGCATGTCGGTGGATGAATTCCGCCAGGAAGTGCTCAAGACCAAGTCGTTAACCCAACGCCCCTTTGGCGTCAACGTGATGCTAATGGCGCCACAGGCGGAAGCCATTCTGCAGGCGGCAATCGATCTGGAAGTACCGGTGATAACAACCGGGGCCGGCAACCCGGGCCCCTATGTGGAAAAGCTCAAGCAGCATGGTATTAAAGTGCTACCGGTAGTCTCTTCGGTAGCCTTAGGCAAACGTCTAGCCCGCTTGGGTGTCGACGGCTTAATTGCCGAGGGGTGGGAAGCTGGCGGACATATCGGCAGTATCAGTACTTTAACCTTGGTGCCCCAACTGGTGGATGCGGTCAATATCCCAGTGATAGCGGCCGGTGGCATCGCCGATGCCCGGGGGATTGTGGCCGCCTTCGCCTTAGGTGCGGCAGGCGTTCAAATGGGCACCCGTTTCATCTGTAGTACCGAATGCACCGTACACCCGGCCTATAAGGAAGCCATTTTGCGAGCCGGTGACCGCGACGCCATCGTCACCGGTCATACCACCGGTCACCCGGTGCGAACCCTGCGCAATCGCTTTGCCCGGCAGTTTCAGGAGCTAGAGCAAGCTGGCGCCAGTTTCGAGGAGCTCAGCGAATTTGGGGCCGGCCGTTTAGCCAGAGCAGCCCGCGATGGAGACGTGACCCATGGCTCCGTGATGGCCGGCCAAGGGGTGGGGCTGGTGAAACAAATTATGCCGGTGCGCGACATAATACAGGAACTTGTGAAGGGCGTGCAATCGCTAATACATGAACTGGAAGGCCAACCATGGCAAGACTAGCCCTACTTTTCCCCGGCCAAGGGGTGCAAACGGTAGGGATGGCTATGGATCTGGCCACCCTCAATCCGGAAGCCCATAATCTGCTGCGGCAGGCTGATGAAGCCCTGGGCTGGTCGCTGTCCCAGCTCATGGCCAATGGGCCGGCAGAGGAACTAAATTTAACACCCTATACCCAGCCCGCCGTTTTAACCGCCTCTCTTGCCTACTGGCAGGCTTGGCGTAGGGAAGGGGTTAGAGCCCAGGCGGCCATAGGGCTTAGTCTAGGTGAATATAGTGCCCTGGTGGCTGCCGACGCCCTGGATTTTCCCACTGCGGTGCGCCTAGTACATGAGCGGGGCAAGGCCATGGCAGCCGCCTATCCGGCGGGGGCGGGAGCAGTTGCAGTGGTACTCGGTTTAGAGCGCGAAGTGGTACAGAGCCTGTGCCAGGCCGCATCGGAGCCTACGGCTTACGTACAGGCCTCCAACTTCAACTGCCCAGGGCAAATTGTCATCGCCGGCGACAAGGTGGCTGTAGAGCGGGCTAGCCAAGATCTCTTAGCAGCCGGGGCCAAACGTATTATTCCCTTGCCGGTTAGTGCCCCTTTCCACACCCGTTTACTGCAACCGGCCAGCACAACCTTCGCACCCCACCTGCGGACCGCCCGGTGGCAAGTG
>JAAYGE010000188.1 GCA_012727835.1 Bacillota bacterium | reverse complement strand
CACTTGCGACGCTTGAATCTGGGTGCACTACTTTGGAGTATCGCCCTTAGTTTAACCACCGGTGGCATTTGCTACCTATTCCTGAGTGGTAAACTGGCACTGTTTTTACATCCCCGCACCTGGGTAGCTCTGGGGTTAGCCACAGGGATGTTACTAATACTAAGTATGGTCAGTTGGCGCCAACTTCGCTCGCCCCGAGTATACAGCCCGGTGGGCTGGGCCCACACACTGTTCCTCCTGCCGCTGTTGTTAGCTTTAACTTGCCCGCCCCAGATGCTTTCTCCAGAGGTGATCGGCAACAAAGGGCTCTTTGGCGTTCTGCGGGGGCAGGCCATCAACTGTAGCGAACACCATGGCCCTTTACCTGTTCTTGCACTAGACCAGCCTATAATTATGGATGAGGAAAATTTCCTGCAGCTTCTAGAAGACTTATGGTGCAATACCGACGCCTACCTGGGGCGCGATTTAGAGATGTTAGGTTTCGTTTATGAGGACCCGGCCCTTGGTCCCCATGATTTTGTGGTAGCTCGTCTGGTTATGACCTGCTGCGCCGCCGATGCGGAGGTAGCCGGCCTGCTCTGCCGCTATAGCGAGCGGCATGCCCTTACTCCTGGCCAGTGGGTTACGGTGCGGGGCACACTGGCCCAAATGCCCTATTACCACATGGCAGAGCAGGCGGTTATCAACATGCCCTATTTGCAAGTCAGGGAGATAAGTCCGTCAGAAAAGCCGGCCCAGGAGTATATTTATCCCTAACCTAAAAGCTAATGTCCCTACCACCCAACAAATAGGGAGCAGGACTCTAGGTTAAGAACGCGAAGTAAATACTGAAGGAACTTAGCTCTAAGTTAGGAGTGTTAGATTACATGACAAAACTAAAAGCAGACCTGGTAAGAAAAATTGACCGTATCTTTGCCGAGTGGGATCAGCCCGGCTCGCCCGGCTGCGCCCTCGTCATTACGCAGAACAATGAAATTGTTTACGAGCGGGGCTACGGCTATGCCCAGTTGGAATATGATATTCCGATTACTCCCGATACCGTCTTTCATGTGGCCTCAGTATCAAAGCAGTTCACTGCCATGGCTATTGCCCTGTTGGCTGCCGATGGGCGTATTGATTTGGATGATAGCGTGCGAAAATATGTGCCCGAGTTGGCCGACTTCGGCCATCCTATCACCGTACGACACCTGGTGTACCATGTGAGCGGCTTGCGGGATCATTGGGAACTGGTGCGAGCCGCCGGTTGGCGCATGGATGATGTGATCACCACCGAACATCTGCTCAAGATGGTGTTCCGTCAACGGGAGCTCAACTTCGAGCCTGGCGCCGAGTACCTCTATTGCAATAGCGGTTACACCCTGATGGCAGAAATTGTACGCCGGGTCAGTGGGCAGACGTTGCGCCAATTTGCCCAAGAGCGCATCTTTCAGCCTCTAGGCATGAATAATACCCATTTTCATGACGACCATGAAGAGATTGTAAGAAACCGAGCCTATTCCTATAAGCCCAATTTAGCCGGGGGCTGGAAGAAGAGTGTGCTCAGTTATGCCAACGTGGGCGCCACCAGCCTGTTCACCACCGCCCGTGACTTGAGCAAATGGTTGGCCAATTTCAAGCATGCTAAAGTGGGTGGCCAAAAGGTTATCGACCTTATGCACCAGCGCTTTGTGCTCAATAACGGTAAGGAGGTTGACTACGGCTTTGGTCTCATGTTTGCCGAACATATGGGCTGGCAAGAAATTGGCCATTCGGGTGCCGACGCTGGCTTCCGCAGCTGGTGTGGGCGAGTGGAACCCCACGGCCTCGGCGTTGTGATTTTGGCCAACTTTGCCACGGCAGTGCCGCGGGAATTGGCTCGGCGGGTGGCGGAAGTAATTCTTGCCGAGGTGGCAGTTAAGCCCGAGCCCCAGCCAGTTGAGAACAACCCGTCTGACTATGTGGGCACCTATTTGGTACAGTTTTTCGGTAAGAAACTGGCCATTAGCCTGGAAGGGGAGCAACTGGTGGCCCAGTTTGAGGGACTGGAGCCGGAGGTGTTGCGCCACCTAGAAGGCGCCAAGTATGAAGCGAAGGAAGCGCGGGTAACCTTTGGTAAGGGCGACGATGGTCATCCCCAGTGCACTTGGGAGCAGCGGGGCATCAACATGGTGGCCAAGCAATTGCCGGAAACCGAACCTGGCGTTGAGGAGTTGGCTGCCTATACGGGTACCTACTATAGCCCTGAGCTTGATACCACTTATACTATTGAGCTGGACCAGGATGAACTGGTGATTACCCACCAGCGGTTGTCCGATACGGCTCTAGTACCCTTCGGACCCGACAGATTCCTGCAGCGCACCCTACCCGGTTTTGAACTGAGGTTCGAGCGGGAAGGCGACGAAATCAAAGGCTTTGGTTTAAGTAGTTATCGCATCCGTCATGTGCGGTTTGTAAAGCAATAGGATAAAAGGTAGCGGAGGCCCAACGGCCTCCGTTTTGTTTAGTAACCGCATCAATTCTCGTATAGGTAGGTCTACTGCTGCGCCAGAACTTCCTCTAGCCGGTTGGTGAGCTTCTGCAAGCGCCTATCGACGATAGCCAGTTCAATTAACACGAACACCTAAACCTATAGCGATGCTCATGGCTTGACAGAGGAGGCTAGAACTCAATCAGAGGTTTTTTGTGGTCCATGCAGAATAATAATGGTAATTGGCACAATACCGTAATTTGGTCATGGGGAGGTGTTTTTCATGGGCAACGCACCAGTCGGTATTGGGGCAGTGGTGCTCGTCACGCCTATTGCGATTCCCCTATTTGGCAACGGACTAAAGTACTTGCTGAAAGCTTTACGAGAACCGTCAGAAGAGGAACACGAAAAATACGTAAATATAGTAGCACTGACCTGGGGCCCCCTTATCATGGGCTTTGCTGGGTGCGGGCCTACCGCTGTAGAGGGGCTGCCGGTTTGTGGCTAACACAAGGAGGTTTACAATGGATAGATGGAGATACTTCGAAATTACCCATCGTGATCACGACATTATGAATCCTATCAGCTTGGAAAAGCTAGACGAAATGATCGCTCTGCTGCGCTTGCCTCCGGGGGCAACGGTTTTAGATATCGGCTGCGGAAAGGCCGAACCCCTGGTGCGGATAGCCGAGCGTTATGAGATTAATGGTATTGGTGTAGACCCGTCCCCGGGTATGGTCGCAGCGGCCAAGTCACGAGCCCAAGCCCGGGTGCGGCCGCCCTCCCGGCTCGATTTTCAGCTTACCGGTGGGGCTTGTTTCCAGGGAGGGCTAGAAAGCTTCGACCTATCCATGTGCTTAGGGGCCAGCTTCGCCTTTGGTGGTTATCGGGGGGCTCTAAAGGCGCTGGCCAATCTTACGCGGCCTCAAGGCCTTATTCTAGTGGGTGAGCCCTACTGGTTACAGGAGCCCAGCCCCGATTACCTACAGCAGGCCGGTATGCAAGCCGACGTTTTCGCCACCTATGCGGGGAACATATACATAGCGCTGGAGTTAGGACTAACACCGCTCTATGCCATCTGCAGTAGCAAAGATGATTTCGACCGCTATGAGTGGCTACAGGTGCAGGCGGCCGAGCGCTTCGCTTTAGAAAATCCCCACGACCCCGATGTCCCCGAGTTGCTCCGGCGTCGGCGGGCTACTCGTGATCTTTACCTGCGCTATGAGCGCGATACCCTGGGTTGGGCATTATATTTGTTTCAGAAGTAAGACTGGTTTAGTTGAGGGTTTGATACGAGCCTAGCCTGATATGCTGGCCAGGCAGTGGAGAAATTGCCAGCCTTTAAGCTCTATGCTATATTGCCTGTACAACAAGCCAACAAGGATTGTCCTGGACTCAAGTACAACCTCGGGTTGTATTTGAGTCTCTTTACTGAAACACGCTATTTGGAGGATATAAACTAATGGACCTAATCGAAATGCTTGCCCTGGCGGTCGGCCTTTCTATGGACGCGGTAGCTGTAGCCATTTGTACTGGGCTGACCATGCGCAAAGCTACTGCAAAGAAGGCCACCGTTGTCGGGTTGTATTTTGGCTCCTTTCAAGCCCTCATGCCACTTATCGGCTATACGGTGGCCACCCGCTTTGCCGAGCAGGTGGTGGCCTACGATCATTGGATAGCTTTCGGATTGTTGGGTTTTCTAGGTGTCAGAATGATCTTAGAAAGTTTTGAACAGGAGGGTTGCCCTGACCGGGAATGTCCTGCTGCAGGTGATTGCCTCGACCGGGAATGTCCCGGTGGCAAACGGCCCGACAATCAGGAAGCCTCTCTTAGACCCGCCGAGATGTTACCCCTGGCTGTTGCCACCAGTATCGATGCGCTGGCTGTGGGGGTGTCCTTAGCTTTTCTGCAAGTTAATATCGTGCAAGCAATTCTTCTTATCGGGATCATCACCTTCGCCTTATCCTCTTTCGGTGTTAAAGTGGGGAGTATATTCGGTGCCGGGTTCAAGTCCAAGGCCGAGTTGGTGGGAGGTATCATGCTGGTTTTGATCGGTTCTAAGATTTTAGTAGAACATTTGGGCCTGCTTTAATAGGAGAAGTAGAATGGAAAGATGGAGGCTAGGTGAAAAAATGCAGACGGGGAGGCCACCCGTCTCTGTTGATGGGGAAGAAAGTTTTTTACCGTGCCCCGAAGAAAGTCGGCATTGGCATTGCACTAAGAACCTCTATTTTGAAGGCGATAACCTGGTCGTCCTACGGCTGCTGCTAGCCAGTCATGCCAACTCCATAGATATGATCTATATCGATCCACCCTACAACACGGGTAAAGACTTTATCTATAACGATAGCTTTCGCAGGTCGGCCGATTGGTGCCAGATGATGTATCCTCGGCTACAATTGGCTCACCAGCTCTTAACCGACACAGGCGTTATCTTTATCAGTATTGATGACCACGAGCTGGTCAACCTGCGCCTCATGGCCCATGAGATTTTTGGAGAACAGAACTTTGTGGCTCAAATCTGCTGGAAGGGCAGAGGAGGTCGTCAAGACAGCAAGCACTTTGCCGTGGTGCATGAGTATATTCTGTGCTATGCCAAGGACGCGTCCCAGTTTCAAGCCGGCCAACAGGTGAAGCAGGGCGACGCTTATCCCAAATTTGACCCGGTTAAACGGCAATATTATAAAACCCGCCTGTTACGCAAGTGGGGTGCCAATAGTCGACGCAGCGACCGGCCGAACTTGTTTTATCCCATTCTAGCCCCCGACAATACACCGGTGTACCCTATGCTATCAGCAACGGAAGAGGGGTGTTGGCGCTGGGGGCAGGCCCGTATGGAACGGGAACTGGCCGCTGGTAACGTGGAATTCGTTAAGACGCAAGACGGTTATGTGGCTTACGAAAAGGTATATGCACCGCCCCCGGGGCGTGTCGCCACCAAGAAATTCACCACCTGGATCGACGACATCGGGGTGGGTAGCGGAGCGCCCCTGCTCAAGAAACTTTTTGGCACTAAAGTTTTTGATTATCCGAAGCCGGTGGAGTTGATTAAAAGGCTCATCCAAATGGGCGGCGTAGGTCCCGAGGGAGTAATTCTTGATTTCTTCTCCGGCTCCGCCAGCACCGCCCATGCGGTAATGGAGCTTAACGGCGCAACCGGCAGTAGGCGCTCCTTCATCATGGTACAATGGCCCGAGCCCACCGACGAGGGCAGTCCGGCCTATGTGGCCGGCTATACTAATATTAGCGAGATCGGGAAGGAACGCATTCGCCGTGCCGGCGATCTACTAAAAGCTAAGCATCCATCAGCTGCACTAGATGTGGGTTTTCGTGTGTACAAGCTGAAAAAGTGCCCTCTAATGGAGAGAGATAGCTTGACTTCCCTTTCTGGGCCTGCTAATATTTAGCCAATAACTTTTTAGGAGACGAGACGGGGAAGGGGAGGCTTTACCCCTTACAACTTGCCTTAGCGAGCCAGGGATGGTGGAAGCCTGGTGGCAAGCGGGATAAAGTGGCGCCCTGGAGTCTCAATGCATCAGAGTGGGCCTGCCAGTAAGGGCGTGCAGGCCAACAAGGGTGGAACCGCGGAAGCACAGGTCTTTCGTCCCTTAGGGGATGAAGGCCTGTTTTTTTTGTATCCGCCACCGGGGGTAGTTCCTCGGTCCGGCCCCTACATATATGAAGGAGGAGTAGTTAAATGGCTGAAAGAGTTACAATGGAAAAACTGGTCGCCCTCTGTAAATCGCGGGGCTTTATTTTCCCCGGCTCGGAGATTTACGGCGGCCTGGCCAACACCTGGGACTACGGTCCTCTAGGGGTAGAGCTAAAGAATAATATCAAACAGGTTTGGTGGAAGAAATTTATACAAGAATCGCCCTACAACGTGGGTGTGGACGCCTCCTTTCTTATGAATCCCCAAACTTGGGTGGCCTCAGGCCACTTGAGCAATTTTGCCGATCCGCTGCTGGACTGTCGTGAATGTCGCTCCCGTTTCCGTGCCGACCATCTCATTGAGGATTGGGCCAGCGAGCATGGCGAAACTATGCAGCTGGAAGGTCTGGGGAATGAAGAATTAAAGGCCATTATCGATCAGAAGAATATCGTCTGCCCCAAATGTGGAGAGGCTAATTTTACCGATATTCGTAAGTTTAACCTCATGTTCAAGACTTTCCAGGGCGTGACGGAAGATTCCCAATCGGAGGTCTATCTGCGGCCGGAAACGGCGCAAGGCATCTTTGTAAACTTCAAGAGTATTCAACGCACAACCCGTAAAAGACTTCCCTTTGGCATCGGCCAAATCGGAAAGTCCTTCCGTAACGAAAATACGCCGGGTAACTTCATCTTCCGTACCCGCGAATTTGAACAGATGGAGCTGGAGTTTTTCTGCAAGCCCGAGGAGGCATCCCATTGGTTCGATTATTGGCGCAGTTTCTGTAAGGACTGGCTATTGTCCCTAGGGCTGCGGGAAGACAATTTGCGCCTGCGGGATCATAGTGCAGAAGAGCTTTCCCACTATAGTCGGGCCACCACCGACTTCGAATACAAATATCCCTTCGGTTGGGGCGAGCTATGGGGTGTTGCCGACCGTACCGATTTCGACCTGAGGGTGCACCAAGAGCACTCGGGTGAGGATATGACCTATCTGGATCCGGATACCAACGAGCGCTTCCTGCCCTATTGCATTGAGCCTTCGGTGGGTGTTGAGCGCTTGCTCCTGACCTTCTTAGTAGACGCCTACGAAGAAGAAGAGATTAAGCCCGGTGATGTGCGTACCGTACTGCACCTGCATCCGGCTTTAGCGCCCATTAAGGTGGCTGTGCTGCCCTTGAGCAAGAAACTGGGCGACCAGGCCCGGGAGGTTTATGACCTACTGCGTCCCCATATGGTATGCGATTATGATGAAACCGGCAGCATTGGCAAGCGCTATCGTCGGCAGGACGAAATCGGCACTCCCTACTGCGTCACCTTCGACTTTGATTCTCTGGAAGACAAGGCTGTCACCGTGCGGGAGCGTGATAGCATGGAGCAGGTTCGTCTACCTATCTCCGACTTGCTGCCCTACTTACAAGAGCGGCTACAGTTTTAGTTCTATAAATGGGGGTGTTGCAAAACCTCTCTTGCGACACCCCCGTCCGAATATTATTGTGATGGCTACTAGTTAGACATTAGCCATGAGTCCTTTTACACGGCAGGTAATTGGTATTCCTGTTTGAATATATATAGGTATACTTGTACAATACCTAGAAAGGATTAGTCCCTTGAGTCTTAAATTCTGTTCCTTCGCCAGTAGCAGCGCTGGCAACTGTTATTTCATCCAGAGCTCCCGTGGCACGGCTATCCTAGTTGATGCGGGCGTGTCGCTTCGTCGCTTGGAGCGAAATTTAAAACATATCGGCATCAACCCCCGTCAGCTAGGGGGTATTTTCCTAACCCACGCCCATTACGACCATGTGGCTTCCTACATGATAAAGAAACCCTTCGCTACCCGCTATGGTTTATCCACCTATGCCAGTACCGACACCTGGCGGGAATTGCTCCGGAGCGGTTGCGGCCAGCTGGACCACGATGCCTGCCATCGGCTGGAGGCGGGCCAGTCGGTACAAATTGCCGACCTAACAATCAAGGCCCATGCCAAGCAGCACGACGCGGCGGGTGCCCTCTGTTATGAAATAAGTGATGGCCACGAAAGGTTGGCGGTGGTTACCGATCTGGGACATTGTCACAAAGATTTGTTGGCTGCTCTTCGGGGTTGCGATTATTATATCTTTGAAGCTAACCACGATGTGGAAATGGAAGAGCGGTCTTCCCGCCCCTGGTCCTTAAAGCGGCGGGTATTAGGCCCCTATGGGCATTTATCTAATGAGCAGGCTGCCCAGGCGTTGGCTCGCTTAGCGGTCCAAGCCAAAGGTATTTGGCTGGCCCATATCAGTGAAGAATGTAATTGCCCTGACTTGGCTTGCCATACAATTAGCAGCAGGTTAGAGCAGACCGGGCTGACTATACCGGTATATTGCTTGCCAGCCCGGAGTCCGAGCCCCTTTTACGGTCAAGATCATCAGTTGGAGCAGTTGAGCTTTCTTGATGTGGAAGACCGGGTAGCCCCAGTCTAGAATTTTAAGCAAGAACGGAGGTAGGAATGTTGCAGAAGCGTTACCAACTGGCCCAAGTAACAAAGCAATTGGTGGCGGTAGCTATGGGGCGCGCAGCCGCCGACGTTGTTATTCAAAATGGACGCCTAGTTAACGTGCTCACGGGAGAAATTCAAAATGGAATTGATGTGGCCATCACCCACGGGCGCATTGCCTATGTAGGCGAAGATGCCAGCCATGCTATAGGAGATAATACCCAGGTTGTTGATGCAACTGATCATTACATTGTGCCCGGCTTCATGGATGGGCATATCCATATTGAAAGTAGTATGATCACGGTGAGTGAATATTCTAAAGCGGTAGTCCCCCATGGTACTACGGCGGTTTACATGGACCCCCATGAAATTGCCAACGTTCTCGGCCTTCCCGGCATTCGACTCATGATCGATGAAAGCAAGCATGTTCCTCTGCGGGTTTTTGTGGCCATGCCGTCTTGTGTGCCGGCGGCTCCAGGATTCGAAGATACGGGTGCTAGTATTGGACCTGAGGAAGTGCGGGAAGCAATGGAGTGGGAAGAAGTGGTGGGCCTAGGGGAAATGATGAATTTCCCCGGAGTTATCTACGGCGATGAGCGGATGCACGCCGAACTAGAAGCCACCTTAGTTGCTAATAAAACCATAACCGGCCACTTCTCCTTGCCCGATACCGGCCGCGCCCTGGTGGCTTACACGGCCGCCGGCATCCGCTGCGATCACGAGTCGGTACGCATGGAAGATGCGTTGGCCAAAATGCGCTTGGGCATGTATGCCCAGTTTAGAGAAGGTTCGGCTTGGCATGACCTTAAAGAAGTTGCCCGTAGCGTCACCGAGCATCGCATTGATACCCGCCTAGCCACCTTGGTCTCCGACGATACCCACCCCCACACCCTGATTGAGCACGGTCATCTGGATCATATTGTGCGCCGGGCTATCGAAGAGGGCATTAACCCGGTTACCGCCATTCAGATGGTTACTCTCAACGTGGCCGAGT
>JAAYGE010000187.1 GCA_012727835.1 Bacillota bacterium | reverse complement strand
AGAGGGAAGGGGTGATGCCCGCCTGCACCGACCTCTCCCACAACCATTTGGCCAAATAGTGATTTAATGGCCCGATGGATGCGGCCTTTTTGTTCAAGAAAAGGCTCAGGCAATCCCGATCCATACTTTTTGGAGGTGAAGGGACGGCTGGGCTTTCGCTCAGCTGTTGCCACGCAGCCACCAATTCCAGCAGTTGCTCCTTGCTCCAGGCGGGAGAGCCGTCATTATTTAGTAGTTTGGGCTCACCCCCAACTGCCAATAAGCTGGCCAACAAAGCATCTCCGATGGAAGTGGGCACAAAACCATAGACTTGGTCAGTTTTGGCCTCGGCGATGCATTGGATAAATTGCTCCCAGGTCCAACCCGAGTCTATTACATCGGACCGCTGGCAGGTGGTAGGTTGCCACAAATCGGTATTGACTAGCAAGACCCGGGGGAAAAGAGCAACCGGTAAGGAATAGACCCTATTATTAACTGCCGCCTGTTGCCAAACTGCTTCAGGCCAAGCATGCTTTTCCTGGGACCCAACATAGATCTCCAGCGGTATTTGTAATTCGCCAAAGTAGGTTTGGGAGCTGTCGGCTTGGAAAAACAGGTCGGGGGGCGAACCTTCTTCCAAAGCCAGTAGCAGCCGTTCCATGGCTTGTTCTTCCGGCAGGTAGGTTATATTGATCTCGAAATTTGGGTGCGTCGTCTGGAACTGGGCGATAGATTGTTCTAGTTTTTCACGGGCAGGGGAAGAGGCGGCTAGAGACGGCATTTTTACCCAAAATTCCAGCTGGTAAGTTTCGTCGGCTCGGGTTTTGACGCGAGGATTGATGTAGGGTTGCCCTTTAAGTATGGCATAGCAGTAGGGAAAAACTTGCATCCCGCCATAGACTAAAAGGCCAGTGATAACGACAATAAATAGTAGGCGCGACCATACCTTCTTGCGAGTTCTCCTTCGTACCATAGGTTACCTCCTAGCGTAGACCCAAAAGAAATAAAACGTTAGTGTCGGCTTCTCCAGTGGGCCGGAGGCCGTAATGGGCTTGCAGCTTGCTGACGGCTGTTGCCGTATCGGGCCCATAGCGTCCATCGGTAGAACCGGGGTTAAAGCCAGCTTCCCGGAGAGTTAGCTGCAACATTTGCACTTCCTTGCTGTTTTGGCCTATTTTCAAGGGGGACTTAACAGGAATGCGGGGAAAAGGGCCGATAATGGACACGCGAGTGCCCACACTAATCCAAGGGAAAATTTCTTCCACATCCCTATTATGCATGCGAATACAGCCCGCACTGGCAGCCGTACCGATGGAGTTGGGTTTGTTGG
Organism: Bacillota bacterium; assembly: GCA_012727835.1. The sequence continues at coordinate 11,435 of JAAYGE010000187.1, read as the reverse complement.
TACCGTGAATACCGTAGATTCCCCAGGGTACATTCAGGCCCAACCAGCGGGTGCCAAAACCGCCGCCCCAATTTGTACTCTTAAGGATGACGCGCCATTCACCAACGGGAGATTTAGTTGACGGTTTACCCACAGCGCAGGGATAGACTTTAAATACCTGGTCGTCGACCAACAGGGTCAACGTTTTCTTTTCTGTGTCCACTTCGATGCGCAGTTCTCCCGGTGGGGGGCCGGGTGTGCTAGTGTGAATACTTTCGTGGGCCAAGGATATGGTCAACGCTTCTCTCTCTTTGGCACCGAAGATGCCATCGGCCGGTAATTGCAACCAGGTCTGTAGTTTCTTAACGGCCTTTTCGGTAGCTGCTCCGAAGGTACCATTTATCTCCCCTTCGTAATAGCCCAGTTCTTTTAAGACTATTTGCAGCTCTTCCACATCGGGCCCCTGTTGGGCGGGTGTGGTGAGGCGCAGATCACGATCTTCTTCCCCGCAGTTACAGTGTAGAGGGATGGCGTGGGCCCGGGGTACAATAGTAACGAAAGCGAGGCTGCAGAGGCAGAGGCAAATCAAGAAGAGCTTATGGTAGCGGTATGGCAAGATTTCACCTCCTGTCTAGAGACTTTTCTTGTCCCACTATATGAATGGCAGAAAGGAAAAAGAAGCTGTTCGAGATGGCTCGAACAGCTTCTTATGCTGTAGGTCTTATTGATGGGGTACTCGTGCCCGCAGTTCGGCTAATTTGCCCGGATTGAAGCGATCCACCGTTGACAAGTAGCCAGTGATACGTCGAATGCGGCGTATCTCCGATGACCCGCAACCGGGGCACTCGGCGGGAAAGACTCCGCTATAACCGCAGACTAGGCATTCATCGATGGGGAAATTGATAGCTCCATAGCCTACACCGGCTTCCGCCATAGCCCGCACAATTTTATCGGTGGCCCGCCAATTCTCCCCAGGAGGTGCATCCAGCTCCACATAAGAGATATGACCCGCATTGCAGAAGGCGTGGAAGGGAGCTTCGATCTTAATTTTTTGGGCGATGTTGAGCGGGTGATAGACCGGTACATGAAAAGAATTGGTGTAGAATTCGCGATCGGTTACGCCGGGAATTCTGCCGAAGCGCTCCGCGTCGGGTTTAACCATTTTGCCCGATAGCCCCTCCCCTGGAGTAGCTAAGAGGGTAAAATTGAGGCTATGTTGTTGGGTGGCCTGATCGCAGATAGTGCGCATGTATTTAATGATCTTAACACCTAAGTCTGAGGCCTCGCTACTCTCACCATGGTGGGCTCCGCAGAGAGCTTTGAGAGCTTCAGCTAAACCGATAAATCCAATGCTTAGAGTGCCATGTTTAATAGCCGGCTCAATTCGATCGTTGGCTGTCAGCTTATCACTATCTAAGTAAACATGCTGTCCCATGAGAAAGGGCATATCCTTTGCCCTTAAATTGGCTTGAATGCGATAACGATGGAGCAATTGCTCTATGACCAATTCCATCATTTGGCTCAATAGCGTAAAAAAGCGGTCGATGTTGCCCTGGGCTCTTATAGCTAAACGGGGCAGATTGATGCTGGTAAAAGAGAGATTACCTCTGCCGGTAGTCTGGGCAGGTCCGTTAATGTTGCTGACAACCCGGGTGCGGCACCCCATATAGGCTACTTCATCACTATGTTGATTAAAGGGCGCATCGAGGAATGAAAAAGATGGGTTAAGACGCACGGACGCCACTTCTAATGCCAATTGATAGAGGTCATAATTGGGGTCACCCGGATTGAAGTTGATCCCTTTTTTGACCTTAAAAATAATGTTGGGGAAAATAGGATGTTCGCCGCGGCCCAAACCGGCCTTGTAGGCCAAAAGCAATTGCCTTGTCACGCGGCGGGCACCCTCGGAAGTACCGGTACCCACATTTAGACTGCTAAAAGGTACTTGCGCCCCGGCTCGCGAATGTAAAGTATTGAGGTTAAAAATGAGCGATTCCATGGCCTGATAGATGTCATCGTCGCTGGCCTCTTCAGCGAAGGGCCCAATATCTTTATCGAAGTTGGGAAAGGATTGACCACCATGCATGTCATTCTGTAAGCCCTGCAAGATGATGGCTGCCAAAGCTGCTGCGGTGCCTATTCGCCGGGGAGGTCGAATATAGCCGTGGCCCGGGTTAAACCCGTTGGACAAAAGCCGATAGAGATCGGTTTGTACACAAGTTAGGGTCATTCCATACCAGGCAAAATCATGGATATGTATATCTTTTTCCCGATGGGCTGTGGCAAAATGGGATGGTAATCCGCGTCTTTCCCAAAGATAGGCGCTGGCCGCTTCGAAAATTTGTAGACCTTTAGCAGAAGGGGAATTGCCCACATTAGCGTTTTCCCTATGGGTTTCGCGCATGATTTCCTGCATCGTATCTAGGAGGGCGTGCTTGCCTTCTCGATAGGCGGTGCGCTGGTTGCGATAAGTGATATAGGCGCGGGCCGTTTGCAGATATCCGGCTTGCATCAGGGATCTTTCTGCCGCGTCTTGAACATCTTCTACTGTGGGGAATTCGCCTGTGGTTAGCTTACTAAGCTCTTCTATCACTAGAGGGCATAGCTTAGCCGCCGTTACTTTATCTCCTTCTCCAGTAGCCTCTAGGGCCTTGCTGAGAGCCGCTACAATTTTAGCGGGGGCAAACTCTACGCGTCTTCCATCGCGTTTAATAATGTGTTTAAAAGATGAAGCCACTTTATTCACCTCTTTGTGACTGGTACAATTAGTAGTAATAAATACACAATATGTAGTGCGAGCCGTACCAAAGAATACTAGTTATAGTGTAACAGTTGGTTTTCAAGCTGACAACCCCTATTATAAAGACATGTTATAAGCTTAAAGGTAGGAGGCTAAAGATGCAAGTAAGATTAGCAGGTATTAAACAGGAAAGTGTTACCGATGGCGAAGGTTTAAGGGCGGTGGTCTATTTTCAGGGTTGTCCCCATCACTGTCCCGGTTGCCATAATCCGGAAAGTCATGACCCCCGGGGAGGTTATGTGGCAGAAACTGAGGAAGTGTTGGAGGTATTATGTAGTAATCCCCTGATCGATGGTATTACTTTGTCGGGAGGCGAACCCCTGCTACAACCGGAAGCGGCATTGGCTTTGGCCCAAGGGGCGCGGGAGCGGGGCAAGTCGGTGTGGGTCTATACCGGATTTACCTTGAAGGCGATTCTTGCAGATCCGGTTAAACGGGCGGTACTTTCCTATACGGATGTGCTGGTGGATGGCCCTTTTATACTGGCAGAACGGGATTTAAGTTTAGCCTTCCGCGGCTCCCGCAACCAACGACTGCTTACTCCGACAGATTGGCAAGTAGCAGTCAATTAGGGCTACTTTTTCCATCGTTTAACGTATAGAATGGAAAAGAAAGCTAGGGAGGTGAGTTGTTTGCAGTATCGTAGATTGACTAGGAGCCGTACCAATCGAATTCTTACGGGTCTTTGTGGTGGTATCGGTGAATACTTGAATGTCGATCCGGTTATTATTAGACTTCTTTGGTTATTCGTACCGGGACCTAACCTGATCGCTTATCTAATAGCTTCTCTGATAGTTCCCGAGGCTTAATATACCGGAGGGTTTATATGCTGAAAAAATTTCTCTTAATAGGTGTATTGTTATCGCTAGTCTGGCCTGTGTGGCCGGCGGAGGCGGCAGCTGTCACAGTACTTAGCCAAGCCAAAACTAGCGAGAAGGTAATTGCCCTAACTTTCGATGATGGTTGGGACAATCGGACCTGCCAGGCGGTGCGACAGATTTTAGCCGACCACGGGGTATTAGCTACAATCTTCCCAGTGGGTAGCTGGGCCGCCGGTAATAGCTCCGTGCTGAAAGATTTTCTTGCCGACGGGCACGAGTTGGGAAATCATAGCATGACCCATCCGAAATTGACCATGCTAAGCCTTGCTCAGCAGGAGAGGGAGTTAAGAGAGGCCCAGGCGGTGCTGGAGAGAATTGGGGGACAACAAGCTACCAATTTTATGCGGCCTCCCTACGGGGCTTACGATAAAAACACACTACAGGCAGCAGCCCGACTGGGGTTGCAGCCTATAACCTGGTCCATCGATAGTTGGGATTGGCGCGATATTCCCGTTGAACAAGTGGTACGCCGAACCGTTGATGCGGCCAAGCCCGGTGGCGTTATTCTTATGCACTTGGCTGGGCGTAATACGGTAAAGGCCCTTCCCCGAATCATTAAAGGCCTCCAGGATAAGGGCTATACCTTCGTTAAGCTCTCCCAGCTGTTTGGGCAAGCAGGCGCTCCATCCCATGTTTCTGCCGGCTCACCGGTGCAGATTACATATCAACAGGAGCCCATAACCCTGCAACCGGGCGCCAAATTAATTGGCGGTGTTACCTATGTGCCCTGCCGGGAGTTTTTGCAGCATTTCGGTTGGCGGGTGGTTTGGAATGGAACGCAACAGGCAGCCCTTTGCCAGTCGGGCAGCTCCCAGTTGCTGATTCATGCTCGAGATGAAAACCAAGCTCCCGGAATAACTGGCCGGCTTATAGGCGGAAAACTGTATGTTCCTTTACGGGCTATAGCTGGCCAATTGGGTTTACAGATTAGTTGGGATGGGCAGGCCCGTACGGTCAATTTACGTTAGTGGCCAGAAAATGACGGGGTCGATCGCAAAAATTATTTTTGGCGATCGGCCCCATGGTGTTTGGAGCGGGTACGTGTTGCTACGGGCGGTAGTATTTAAGATTGCGAATCCCCATTATCTTTTTTTTGGCTAGGCATTTGGGGCGCTTTGATGCAGATGTAGGCAATTATGCCCATTACAGCGGCCGTGATTGCTGCGGCAATGAAAAGGATAGGTTTGCTTTTGGCTACCAAAAGACCAAAGATGGGCGGTCCGAAGGCGGCCCCAAAGAAGCGGGCGGTGCCGTAGAGGGCGGTTATCATGCCCCGTTCGTGCTGGGCGGCCGCTCCTGTTATCAGCAGGTTAATTGCCGGTAGGGCCATACCCGTACCAATTCCTTGTGCGGTGGCGGCGGCCAACAGCAAATAGAGGTTGGTAGTGAAAGCGGGAAAAAGTAGGGCCACAGCCACCATTCCCATGCCTATTATAGAAACTAGTTTACAGGGCTAGCCCGCTTGTTTCTGCAACCAGGCCCCACTCAGGTAGGAGGCGGTGGCCATGCCCAGGACGGGAATGGCGATTACGAACCCCTTTTTTAGACCTTCTATGCTATAGTTATCTTCTAGCACATCTGAGAGGTAGCTCAACAGGCCAAAGAGCATAAATAGAACTAGAGAACCGGCCAGATAGGCGGCCCCTAGGGAGAGGGCCTTCCGTTTAAAGATTCTTCCTATCTGGCGGAAATAGTCACCGATGCCCGCATGTTTCGGTTCCCACTCGGGTTCTTTGACTGTCAGCCAGACACCGATGGCAATGGGAACGGATAATAGGGGATAAATAAAAAAGGGAGCAAACCAAATAATCAAGCCGGCGAGAGAGCCTAGAATGGGGCTAACTACTTTGCCCAGCCCGTTGGCCGACTCCAACAGCCCTAAAGCTTTAGCCCTCTCTGATGACTGGAAAATATCACCGGTTAGTGCCATAGCCATCTGGTAGGTGCCACCGCCCCCCAGTCCCTGTAATATACGAGCTGCCAAAATTAAAGGAAAGGGCCGCGACGAGAGCAGAGCTGCTATGCCGGCCAGTAGTCCGCCAAGGCCAAAAATAAATAGGGCCGGTACGATTATTACTTTACGCCCATACCTGTCGGAAAGCGCCCCGGCAATGGGGATGGTCAAGCCGGCGGGTACGGAAAAGGCGGTGACGATCAGTCCGACTTGGAAAGGAGATAATTGCATTTGGCTTTGCATTAAGGGTAAAACTGGGATTAAGAGACTATTGCTGAGCACCATTACAAATGGAACTCCACAAAGGAATGCAAAGGGAATGCGCATGCTGGCTTTCATCGGTTTGCCTCCTCGCGGTTGTCAGTCTAGGTTAGCTTCACCTTTGACCTCCGGAGGTATGCAGTGGCTGCTGGTTTCGCGGATCGACATCAATAAACCCCAAGCTATAGCTTGCAGCAAGGCTGCCAATAGAAAACCGCTGTCAAAGCTGCCAGTTAGGTCGACTATAATGCCCGTAATCGTCGGAGCTAGTACCATGCTCACGGTGCCGGCGAAGTTGAGAAGGGCAAAGGCTTTTCCGTGAGAGTCAGCGTCAGTTTGCTCAGCCACAGCGGCAATTAATAGGGGGTCGATGACTAGTTTGCCGCTTAGCCCGTACAGCAGGAGGGCTATATACAGTCCCATTAGTGAGGGCGATAATACTACTAAGGCCAAGGCGACGGCTCCTATGGGTATTAGCAAGAGCATTATTTTGCGCCTTTCGCCGCTACGGTCTGCCAGGATGCCGATGAATATGGCGCTGGGAATGGTTGCTAACGGCATGAGGGTACTTACTGCACCGGCTATGCCACCTTCAATATGGCGAGCCGTCTGTAAGTAATAGGGCAGCCAGGTGACAATGACATAGAATCCATACATGGCTAAGGCGCCCACTAAGAATAGTTTCACCAGATTGGCGGTAGGACGAAAAGCGGTAGCCCTGCTCCTAGCGTCAGCACTAGAGTTTTGCTTCATGTCGGGCTGAATGAGTTTCGCCATGGCTAGGGTCAGCAGGAGGGTCAAGCCTCCGAAGAGGATAAGGGGATAGCGCCAATTCAAGCCCAGCCTCCATACCATAAAACTGGCTACTAGGGTGCCCAAGCCTATGCCTAAGGCACTACCACTCATGGTGAGAGCACTGGCAAGCGTTCGGTATTTGGTCGGCACGGCAGCCGTACTGATAGCATACTGGGCGGAAAAGTAGGTTCCTTGGCTCAATCCGGTAACAGCCCGCGCACCTAGTAACCCGGTAAAGCTGGCGGCCAAACCTGAGTAAATGGCCCCTAAAGCATGTATTAAGAACCCGGGTACCAGGATGCGTTTGCGGCCAAAGCGATCGGCTAGTAGTCCGGCCGGTACCTGGGCCGCCGCATAAAAGAAGAAAAACGCAGAATTGATTAGGCCTAGCTGAGTCCGGCTTAGTCCCCAGAGATCTTCTAGGGCCGACATAATGCCAGTAAGAGCAGTGCGGTTAGCATACATCAGTAGCCAACCGAGAAAAAAGATGAAGACCAGGCGTTTCCAGTAGCCCTTTTGTTGTGCCAATCTGATGACCTCCTTAAGTAATAAATGGTATGATGAGCTCAAGTATTAGCTATTAGGGGGTGCCCCTTTTGAATCCAGTTGCTTTCACAATTGCTGGCATAGAAGTGCGTTGGTACGGGATTTTGATTTCCGTCGGAATTAATCTTGGTCTACATTTAGCCTTGCGTGAAATTCGCCGCCTAGGGGAGGATGAAGATAAATTCCTTTCCTTATTCCTGTATGTTATCCCGGCCGCCATAATTGGTGCCCGTCTCTATTATGTGGCCTTCTCTGGTAATCTCGGTTGGTATTTGCGCAATCCTTTAGCGCTGATTAACACCCGCCAGGGTGGGTTAGCCATCCATGGCGGCCTAATAGGCGGCTTCTTGGTGGGGTGGCTATTTACGCGGCGACATCAGATAGACTTTCTTAAGTGGGCCGACGCGGCGGCCCCTAGTATAATTCTAGGGCAAGCTATTGGTCGCTGGGGGAATTATTTTAATCAGGAAGCCTATGGGCGAGAAACAAACCTGCCTTGGGCCATGTATATCGACGGTGCTTACCGCCATCCCACCTTTCTTTATGAATTCTTGTGGAACCTATTAGTGTTTGCCTGGCTTTGGCATCGGCGGCGGCACAAGAAGTTTGACGGCGAGCTGGTACTTTGGTACTTCCTGCTTTACTCGGTAGGTCGCTTCTTTATTGAAGGCCTGCGCACCGATAGTTTGATGCTGGGGCCCTTCAGAGTAGCCCAGCTGTTAAGCTTGGCTTTAATTGCTATATGTTCATATATGTTATGGCGGGGACATAAGCGAGCCGGATCCGCCTAACTTTGCTAGAGAGATGTAGCCGCATTAGGATAATAGGTAATATCCAGTTCTGCTAAGGGGGCTGTCGCAATAGGTTCTTGCGACAGCCCTTGATGTTTGCGAGCCGTGATCATACTAGAGCGCCTGTGGCCAACTTCTGTGCGTCTGACCAGTGGCCCTGCTCACGGTATGAGGTAGCTCCCGGTTACGAGAGCCGAGGGGTCTGCGTAAGTCCAGTTGGCGCTAGCCAGTGCTCTAGCAGAGCCCCTCGGCTTAAGTTGTTTTGTGGGGCGTGCCCACAGCTAAACTCCCGGGTGCTTAAGAGCCTAATGTGGAACCCCTTTTTAATTTATGTTGCGAGCCTTCAGCCAGCTGATAAGTGGATATCCCAAGCCCACCACAACGACGGCTTCGCTAATAGTCAAGGTAAGGACGCAAAACCAGTAGGGAATTCCTAAAACCGGTGCCAAATAAATGCTGACCAAAAACCCATTCAACAGAATAGGCCAGAGATAGGCCAGCCAGCTACTTCTTGTCCGATAGGTCAGATAAGCGGCGATTAGGGTAATTAGGCAGCCGCCAAATATATCAATCGGTCCAAACCCTCCCAGCAAATTCGCCAAAAGTACACCAATGTAAAGGGCAACAACCGATTCGGGATATATGATCGGTAGCACGGTTAGGGCTTCGCTGGCTCGAAACTGAATATGCCCAAAGCCCACCGGGGCAATTACGAAGGTAATAGCTACGTAGAGGCTAGCGATAACAGCCCCCCTCACCAATCTTTTGGTCATCTGCTTCTACCCCCTGTCAATTTTCCTGGTGCAAACATAGTCTAGTAGAACACCAACTAAATAGCAACTCTTGCACCATCTGGCTAGAAAGTACATATTATGCAGCATCTACAGGGTCAAGAAGTGGGGTGGAACACTATTTTTCTACTGCTCATAAGATGGTTTGAAAGGGCTGCACAAAGGGGTGTTGTGCAGAATGAGCAAAGGAGGGAAAAGGAAGTATGTGGAACAACACCAAGCTATCAGGCGGTCTGCGCGAAATAACGACCAAAGCCACCTGCGCCAAAGGCCAGAAGCGGTTCCGCCAGATACATAGTATCGTTACCGCTAATCCTGCAGAGCTTGTATTAGGAAGCAGAATTACTAGCCACTCTTATGTGGCTAGCCCGTTGGCTAACTCTGTGGAGATAAAAGGGTCCTACGATATCCATATCTGGTATACCTACGCCGACGGTACTTTGACGGCAGTTGAGAAAAAGACGGTACGTTATATGGAGCACCTCCCGGTTATCGATCTGGAAGGGGAGCGGCTGGGGCAGGAAGAGAGCGTTGAAGCTACTGTAACGCGTGAGCCAGAAGTAGTCGGAATGCATGTGCGACGGGGCGCAGTGCAGGTCGAGGTGGATTTGGAATTCTATGTCGAGATCGTCGGTGAGACTAAGCTTTGGGTAAAGGTCTATGAACCTCCCTTTGCTGATGACAAGAAGGCCAAGGCGCTGGACCTTGATGTTAGCGGTGACTACTTTGATGAAGATGCTTTCGACGATGATGAATATGACGATGAATGGGAGGATGAAGACGAGGATTACGTTTTGTAATCCCTCCTGCCTATTGTACTCCAGAGGAAACTCTGGAGTATTTTCTTATTGCAGAAAAAAGCACCGCCCAATGGGCGACTTCATATCTTGAAGCAGAACTCCATATGACTGGGGGTAACATAGCGTTGGTTAGGGTACAGTTATTTACATTGCGTAACACAGGAGAGGTGCACCTCCCCGCCAGCCTAGGTAAAGATCTCCCCTTTGCTACTTATTTCGGTAGCGTTTCTTTTGGTCAAAGGCAAATAGAAGTAGTCTTTAAATCCCCGGTTGATTCTCCCCGTGACAATAGATTAGGGATGGGAGCAGATGTGATGCAAGCGTTAGGTCTGCGCTCGGGAGCTAGACTGCGGGCAGTGTGGGATAGCAAAAAGAATCGTTTACGCTTGGGGCCGGTGGTAGCTATTATGCTGTGGCGTTATCGTTCGCTACCATCTTTTTATCTCTTCGGTCCAGCCACCGATATGGCTCGCATGTTTGTGCGACTGGCTCGTGCCCGCGGTGCTGTTGCCTATGCCTTTTCCCCAGCAGACATTCATTGGGAAAGCAAATCGGTTATCGGGTATACGCCTGTTGGTAGAAGGTGGCGCAGGGTGCGGATGCCGTTACCCGATGTGATTTATGACCGTATTCAGAGTCGGTCAATTGATGCTAGCCGGCGAGTACAGGCAACCAAGCAGCAGCTAATGGCAATGGAAGACCTCCATTATTTTAACCCATGTTTTCTCGACAAATGGGAGACATACGAGGCTTTAATACGGGATCCGGTGGCTAGGCAATACTTGCCAAAAACGGAGCGGCTGACTTCACTGGATCAGCTGGGGCCCTGGCTACGAAATTACCGAACGGTATTTATAAAGCCCACCCGGGGCTCTTTAGGCATGGGTATTGTCAAGATTAGCCGGATGGCTCGCGGTTATCGCTATCACCGTATCCGTATGGGGGGAGGCAGTAGGGCTGGTGTCTGCGATTCGATGCGAAAACTGCAGTCCCGTTTGCGAGCAATCTTGCCCCGCCGCACTATGATTATCCAACAGGGTTTGCATTTGGCCCGTTATGGGGGGCGCCCCTACGATATTCGAGTGATGGTGCAAAAAACACCCCGAGGCAATTGGGTTTGTACCAATATGATTGCGCGTGTGGCATCGCCCGGTAGCGCTGTTTCCAATGTGGCAGAAGGCGGTACCATGATCTCTGTGCGCAGAGCAATTCGTGGGTCACTGAGAATTAATTCGCGGGTAGCAGTCCAACGTATTCGGCGTGGGGCCCGTACTATCGCCCGGGCAGTGGAGGAGCAATTGGGGCAGGAGTTTGGCGAGTTTGGAGTTGATATGGCCTTAGATAGGAGAGGGCGATTGTGGTTGATCGAGGTAAATGCCAAACCCGGGCGACAAAACGATTTTCCCGGCATTCCACCGTCCATGCGTAGAGTAGCCCGTTATGCAGTTGCGCGGGCCAGGTTTTACGAAAGGGGGTGACTTGTTTGGCGCAAGGCTTAGTCATCATGCCTAATGAAGTAGCTGGTAGCCTCTTATCCGAACTGCTGCCCGACGTGGCCGTTAGCGCCAGTTACCAACCGGGAAATTGGAACTTCATCATCCGTTTCGGTGATGCCACTGGTTCCGATGACAATGCCTTAGTTCTGAACAGGGCTTCCATTTTAGCCACACCCGACCTGATAAGTGAAGCCCAATCCCATTGGCGGGCCAGTTCTATACGCTTTCTTGCCCCGGGTAGGCGCATCACCTTTTACAAACGCTATCGGGTGCAAGTTTTTGACCTGGAACCGATTTATATGCAAAAAATTGAGATTGGGCGTCGGCGTACGATTATCGTT
>JAAYGE010000186.1 GCA_012727835.1 Bacillota bacterium | reverse complement strand
CAATATTAAGAGCGCTAAGAAGATGGTAGAGCGGGTGCGGGATGAAGTTTGGGACGTGCTCGAGGAAGTAATTCAGGAACATCCGGTCTTGCTCAACCGGGCGCACACCTTGCACCGTCTCGGCATACAGGCCTTTGAACCAGTGCTGGTGGAAGGGCGAGCAATCAAGATTCATCCTCTAGTTTGTACCGCTTATAATGCGGACTTTGACGGCGACCAGATGGCTGTGCATGTGCCGCTTTCCGCCGAAGCACAGGCCGAAGCTCGTTTGCTGATGCTCTCAGCCCATAACCTGCTGAACCCCAAGGATGGGCGTCCAGTAGTCACCCCCACCAAGGATATGGTATTGGGTATTTACTATTTGACTAGTCTCAAAAAGGATGCCTTAGGCGCCAACCGGGCTTTCGCTAGCTCGGAGGAAGCCATAATGGCCCATGAGGAAGGTACTTTGGCCATTAACGCCCCCATCCGGGTTCGTCTAGCGCCCGGTACCCAGCCGGAATTGACAACCTTGGGGCGCATCATCCTCAATGAGAATATTCCGCAAGATTTGGGTTTTGTTGATCGTAGTCAGCCGGGTAATGCCCACAAGCTGGAGATTAACACCCAGGTGGAACGCAAACTGTTAGGCAAGATTATCGAACGCTGTTATGAAAAGCACGGTTCCACCCGTACGACGGAGATCCTTGACAATCTGAAATATCTCGGATTTAGATATGCCACCCTTTCCGGTCTCAGTATTTCCATGAGTGATATATCGGTGCCGGAAGCCAAGAAGGAGATTTTGGCCCAAGCTGAAAAGCAGGTGGCCGAGGTTGAGCGGGCCTTTAGTCGGGGCATGATGAGTGAAGAAGAGCGCTATCAAGAGGTTATCAATGTGTGGACGAAGGCCGGCTCCGAAGTGCAGAAGGCACTCTTTGACTCCATGGATGAGTTTAACCCGGTCTATATGATGGTAATGTCGGGTGCTCGCGGTAACTTCTCCCAGATCACCCAGTTGGGGGGTATGCGGGGTCTCATGTCCGATCCCTCCGGGCGCACCATTGAGATACCAATCAAAGCCAGCTTCCAAGAGGGCTTAACCGTACTGGAGTATTTCACTTCCACCCATGGGGCCCGTAAGGGAGCGGCCGATACGGCTATACGTACTGCCGACTCGGGTTACCTAACCCGCCGACTGGTAGACGTGGCTCAGGATGTGATTGTGCGGGAGGAAGACTGTGGCACCACCGCTGGCATCTATGTGGGCGATATAGGTGAAGATAAGTATATCATCGAGCCCTTAGCCGAACGTATTGCCGGCCGTCTGGCAGCTGAAGATATCGTTGTCAGTGGCTATCGGGATCCATTTACCGGTGAAGTGCAAGAGGAAGAAGTCCAGCTCGTAGCAGCCAACCAGATGTTCACCGATGATTTAGCCGAGCAGGTTGCTAATTTCGGCGTTATCACCGCTCCCGAAGATGGTGTGCTGACTATTGATGGAGATCGTCTAGTGCTTAAAGGCGCCAGCGGTAAAGAGCATGTCTTCTATAAAGCAACACCGGAGCAGGAGGTCCTGGTGGCCGACGGAGTTCCCGTTGCTCAAGGCGATCCCTTGACTCGCGGTTTAATCAGGCGGGTAAAGATACGTTCAGTGTTAACCTGCAAGTCGCGGCATGGCGTCTGTGTGAAATGTTACGGGCGCAACCTGGCCACCGGCGATCTGGTGGAAGTGGGCGAGGCCATCGGTATTATTGCCGCCCAGTCCATCGGCGAGCCGGGTACCCAGTTGACCATGCGTACCTTCCATACCGGTGGTGTGGCCGGCGGCGATGACATCACTCAAGGTCTGCCGCGGGTGGAAGAGTTGTTCGAGGCCCGTAAGCCCAAGGGGCAGGCGGTCATTAGCGAGGTGGCCGGCGTAGTTTCTATCGAAGAAGATAAGGGACTGCGTACGGTGCATGTGCAAACCGATGACGGCGAGACGAAGAGCTACTCTATCCCCTATGGGGCTCGCTTGGGCGTTAAGGACGGCCAGGTGATTGAAGCCGGTGATGCGTTAACTCAAGGTCCAGTTAACCCCCATGAACTGCTGGCAGTCCGCGGTATCCGCGGTGTGCAGACCTATCTGTTGCAAGAAGTGCAGAAGGTCTACCGCATGCAGGGCGTGGAAATCAATGATAAGCATATTGAGGTCATCGTGCGACAAATGCTGCGCAAGGTGCGGGTTGATGAAATGGGTGATACCGAGTTGTTGGCCGGTAGCCTAGTAGACGTGTTTGAATTCGAAGAGGAAAACGCTAAGGTGATGGAAGAAGGCGGCGAACCGGCTGTAGCTCGCCCCGTGCTCCTGGGGATCACCAAGGCCTCTCTGGCCACCGATTCCTTCTTGTCGGCCGCTTCTTTCCAAGAGACTACCCGCGTTCTCACCGATGCGGCCCTCAAAGGCAAGGTGGACCCCCTACTTGGCCTTAAAGAAAATGTCATCATCGGTAAGCTGATTCCGGCAGGAACTGGCATGGGAGATTATCAGGACGTAGTTTTATCCGTTGCTAGTCAACAAGAAGATTTGGTTGACAGTGATGCAACGGCCAACTATAATGTTTAAGTGCGCCTGAGTTTACTTGATTTGGAGGGAGGCCAATGTCTGCAGCTTTAACGCGTTTAAAGTCGTCGCCAGACAAGGTGGTTGGCCTTAAGCAAACTATGAAGGCGGTACGACGCGGTCAAGCGGAAATAGTCTTTATGGCTAGGGATGCAGAGCCGCATGTGCTTCGTGATTTACAAAAACTCTGTGAAGAGCTGGCAGTGCCTATTGAATGGGTAGCCAGTATGGATGAGTTGGGAACAGCAGCTGGAATTCAAGTTGGTTCTGCATCAGCAGCATTGCTGCGAAGTGAGTAAAATGAAGCTGCCCCTGCTCAGTGGCGGGGGCAGCCAATTTCCTCCTAGCAACAGCTGTGCTGTTGCGGGTGATAAACCTATTAGCAACGCGTAGCGTTGCGGGTGATGAAGTGATGCTCGCCAAGCGATTATCCGATTACACTCTATATTTATTCTGAAGGAAGGAGGTGCTTGTATGCCGACGATCAATCAGCTAATCCGTAAGGGCCGTAAGAAGGTAAAGCAAAAATCCAAGGCTCCTTCCTTGCATAATTGTCCGCAGAGACGAGGAGTCTGTGTGAGGGTAACTACCTTGAGCCCGAAAAAGCCCAACTCTGCTATTCGTAAGATTGCTAGGGTGCGTTTGGTTAATGGTGAAGAGGTTACAGCCTACATTCCAGGTGAGGGTCATAACCTGCAGGAGCACTCGGTTGTCTTAGTGCGGGGTGGACGTGTTAGGGACTTACACGGTGTTCGCTATCATGTGGTAAGGGGCGCTCTAGACGCTGCTGGTGTGCAAGACCGCAAGCAGGCCCGTTCCAAGTATGGTACCAAGCGAGGCCGGAAATAAGCTAATCCGTTTGAGTTAAGGCTATCTAACTCTTATAGATAGGAGGGAAAAGGATGCCCAGAAAAGGTCCAGTGCCGAAAAGAGACGTCTTACCAGATCCGATTTACGGCAGCAAGCTGGTGACCCGCTTCATTAACAAGCTGATGATGGATGGTAAGCGCGGTACGGCCGAGCGCATTTTTTATGGAGCTATGGATTTGATTAAAGAGCGCACCGGTCAAGATCCGCAAGAAGTATTTGAGACGGCGCTCAAGAATGTTGCTCCTTTGTTAGAAGTTAAAGCCCGTCGTGTGGGTGGCGCTACTTATCAGGTGCCTATGGAAGTTTCCCCCGATCGTCAGCAGGTGCTAGCCATTCGCTGGCTCGTGCAATATGCCCGTACCCGTGGCGAAAAGACGATGATTGAACGTTTGGCCGCCGAACTGATGGATGCGGCTCAAGGGGTAGGTAACGCTATTAAGAAACGCGAAGATACTCACAGGATGGCTGAGGCTAATAAGGCCTTTGCCCATTATCGCTGGTAATAAAACAACTGGCAAGCAGCGTGAGAGAGGAGGGGTATTATGCCGAAAAGTTTCGCGCTAGATAAGATAAGAAACATTGGGATCATGGCCCATATCGATGCGGGTAAGACGACGACTACCGAGCGTATCTTGTTTTATACAGGCAAAGTGCATAAAGTTGGCGAGACGCACGATGGGGCCGCTACGATGGACTGGATGATACAGGAGCAAGAGCGGGGCATTACCATCACCTCAGCAGCTACGACTTGCCAGTGGCGTGATTGTCAAATCAACATTATTGATACGCCCGGGCACGTGGACTTCACCGTAGAAGTGGAGCGTTCGTTGCGAGTATTAGATGGTGCCGTCGCCGTATTTTGCGCTAAAGGGGGCGTAGAGCCCCAGTCAGAGACCGTGTGGCGCCAAGCCGATAAGTATAAAGTGCCGCGGGTTGCTTATGTGAATAAAATGGACACCTTGGGTGCCAATTTCATGCGTGTCGTGGAAATGATGCGCGAGCGTCTGGGTGCCAATGCTTTGCCAGTGCAATTGCCCATCGGGCAGGAAGAGTCTTTTCAAGGCGTTGTAGATTTGATTGGCATGCAAGCTATCTACTATTTAGATGATGAAGGTACCCAAAGTGAGGCAAAGCCCATACCAGAGGAGATGTTGGCTGAAGCACGCCGCTTGCGGGTGGAATTGATAGAAGCTTTGGCTATGGTAGACGAGGAACTTATGATGCGCTACCTGGAAGGCGAAGACATCACCGCCGAAGAAATTCGCCAGGTGCTGCGGAAGGCCGTATTGTCTTTGGCTATTGTGCCGGTTTACTGCGGCTCCTCCTACCGGAATAAGGGCGTGCAGCCCCTACTAGATGCCATCGTTGACTATTTGCCTTCTCCGTTGGATGTGCCGGCCATAGTTGGTACCGCTGCCGACGGCCAATCAATCTCACGGGCTCCTTGCGACGATGATCCGTTTTCCGCCCTCGTGTTTAAGATTGTGTCCGACCCCTACGTGGGCAAACTGGCCTATTTACGTGTTTACTCTGGGGTGCTGCAATCGGGAAGTTATGTTCTCAACTCGACCAAGGGTCGGCGGGAGCGGGTGGGCCGTATCTTGCGTATGCATGCCAACCATCGGGAGGATGTTACTGAAATTTCTACCGGTGATATTGCTGCTGTCGTTGGCTTGAAAGATACAGTAACCGGTGAAACCTTGTGTGCGGCCGATGCGCCCATTGTTTTAGAGAGTATGCAGTTCCCCGATCCGGTAATTTCCCAAGCCATTGAGCCCAAGACTAAGGCCGATCAGGATAAATTGTCGGTTGCTCTGGCTCGTTTAGCTGAGGAAGATCCCACCTTCCAGACCTATACGGACCCGGAGACGGGGCAGACCATTATTCGCGGTATGGGTGAGCTACATCTGGAAGTAATCGCCGATCGGCTCTTGCGAGAATTTAAAGTCGGAGCCAATCTAGGTAAGCCGCAGGTCGCCTATCGAGAAACAATTACCCAAGCAGTTAAGGCGGAGGGTAAGTTTGTGCGCCAGAGCGGTGGTAGGGGCCAATATGGGCACGTTTGTGTTGAGTTTGAACCATTGCCACGGGGAAGCGGCTTTGAGTTTGTCAACAAGATTGTTGGTGGGGTTGTTCCCAAGGAGTATATTGCCCCGGTAGAAGAAGGTATTCGTGAAGCCATGCAGAGTGGAGTTTTGGCTGGCTTCCCAACGGTGGATATCCGAGCCACCCTTTATGATGGCAGCTATCACGATGTGGACTCTTCGGAAATGGCTTTCCGTATTGCTGGCTCCATGGCATTCAAGAACGCTATGGCTAAAGCTAATCCGGTGCTCTTAGAGCCGGTAATGAAGATCGAGATCGTCGTACCGGAAGAGTATTTGGGCGATGTGATCGGGGATCTCAATTCCCGGCGAGGTCGGGTGGAAGGCATGGAAGCCCACGCGGGGGCGCAGACCATCCGCGGTTTTGTGCCGCTGGCAGAGATGTTTGGCTACACCACAGCCCTGCGTTCGTTAACCCAAGGTCGTGGTACCAGCAGCATGGAATTCCATGCTTATGAAGAAATGCCAACCAGTCTAGCCGAAGAAATCATTCGGTTGGGACGTTAACTACTATTTTAGGAGGGTTAAGCTAAGATGGCTAAGCAAAAATTTGAACGCACAAAGCCCCACGTAAACGTGGGTACTATCGGTCATATTGACCACGGTAAAACCACTTTAACCGCCGCATTAACCACTATTATTTCTACTGCCGGCGGCGCTCAAAAGATGGCCTATGATCAAATCGACAAGGCTCCTGAAGAGCGGGCCCGTGGAATCACCATCAGCACTTCGCACGTGGAGTATGAGTCGGAAAGTCGTCACTATGCCCACGTGGACTGCCCCGGCCACGCCGACTACATCAAGAACATGATCACCGGTGCCGCCCAGATGGACGGTGCTATCCTAGTAGTTTCGGCAGCCGACGGTCCCATGCCTCAGACCCGCGAGCACATCCTGCTAGCACGTCAGGTTAACGTTCCTCATATTGTCGTTTTCCTGAACAAGGCTGATATGGTAGACGATCCCGAGCTGCTCGAGCTGGTAGAAATGGAAGTGCGCGAGCTGCTCAGCGAGTACGAATATCCGGGCGATGACACGCCAATCGTAGCTGGCTCCGCTCTTAAGGCTTTAGAGTGCGGTTGCGGCAAGCGTGAATGCGAATGGTGCGGCAGGATCTGGGAGTTAATGGATGCAGTTGACGCTTACATTCCTACCCCAGAGCGCGAAACAGACAAGCCATTCCTGATGCCTGTGGAAGACGTATTCACCATCACCGGTCGTGGCACGGTGGCTACCGGCCGTATCGAGCGCGGTACAATCAGTCCTGGTACTGAGGTGGAGATTGTTGGTCTTTCCGACGAGCCTCGCAAGACCGTGGTTACTGGCGTAGAAATGTTCCGCAAGATGCTTGATGAAGCCGTGGCTGGCGACAACGTGGGTCTCCTACTGCGCGGTGTCGATCGTGACTCCATCGAGCGCGGTCAGGTATTGGCTAAACCCGGTTCCATCAAGCCGCACACCAAGTTCAAAGCAGAAGTTTACGTCCTACGTAAAGAAGAGGGCGGCCGTCATACCGCATTCTTCAGCGGTTATCGTCCTCAGTTCTACTTCCGAACAACCGACGTAACCGGCGTAAT
>JAAYGE010000185.1 GCA_012727835.1 Bacillota bacterium | reverse complement strand
GGGCAACACCATACCATTTATAGCCCGTTATCGAAAGGAAGTTACCGGCGAGATGGACGAAACCACACTGCGCCGGTTACAAGAAAGACTCGATTATTTGCGGGCCTTGGAGCAACGAAAACAGGAGGTAAAGCGGTTAATTGGGGAGCAGGACCTATTAACCGAGCAGCTGGCCCATTTGATTGATAGCGCTACTACGCTACAACAGGTGGAAGACATCTATTTGCCCTACCGGCCCAAGCGGCGCACGCGAGCCACGATAGCCAAAGAGAAGGGATTGGAGCCCCTGGCCGACTCCCTACTGGACGTACGCGTAACCGATGCATTGGTGCCCCAGCTGTGCCAAGCCTTTGTCGATGTAGAGAAGGGCGTAGAAACCGTAGAAGAGGCTTTAGCCGGAGCGCAAGATATTATCGCCGAAAGGGTCAGTGAAGACTACAACTTGCGCGAACTGGCACGAAATTTTTATCGCACCTACGGTGAGTTGGCGGTGAAAGCCACCGATAGCGAAGCTACCTCGCCCTATGAGATGTACTATGACTTTAAAGAAGCAGTACGCCGTCTACCGGCCCATCGGATTTTGGCCATTAATCGGGGGGAAAAAGAGGGGTTTCTAAAAGTAGAGTTTAACTTGCCCTTTGAGCAGCTGATCGATCGCATTCTTTACTTCTTTTCTAAGCGACGACAAGCTCCCCAGTTTCTGCAGGATGCGGTTACCGATGGCTGTAAGCGGCTTTTATTCCCGGCTATTGAACGAGAATTGCGCAAGCACCTCACCGAAGGGGCAGGAGAGCAGGCTATTAAAGTATTTGCCGAAAATCTACGCCACCTGCTGCTGCAGCCGCCCGTCAAGGGCGCAGTTATGCTGGCCATCGATCCGGCTTACCGTACCGGTTGTAAGGTGGCCGTATTAACCCCCGAAGGCAGTGTGCTAGACACGGGGGTGGCTTACATTACTCCCCCTCAAAACGATCTAACTCAAGGTCGATCGCTGTTGCTTCGCCTCATTGAAAAACATAGGGTAGATATAGTGGCTATCGGCAATGGTACCGGTTCCCGGGAAACGGAAGAAGTGGTGGCGGCCCTGATCAAGGAGCATGGTTTGCCAGTAACCTACACGATTGTGAACGAGGCTGGTGCTTCGGTCTATTCGGCCTCCGCCTTAGCTGGCGAAGAATTGCCCGCCTTGGACGTGACCCTGCGCGGTGCTGTGTCGATAGGTCGGCGTTTGCAGGACCCATTGGCCGAATTAGTAAAGATTGACCCTAAATCTATAGGAGTGGGTCAATATCAACACGATGTTAACCAGAAGCGCTTGGCCGACACCTTGAGTGGAGTAGTGGAAGATGTGGTCAATAGTGTGGGAGTGGATCTCAATACGGCTTCCGCTCCCTTGCTGTCCTATGTGGCCGGTGTGAGCAAAACGGTGGCGAAAAATATAGTTGCCTTTAGGGAAGAAAATGGCCCTTTTAGCTCGCGGCAACAGCTGTTACAGGTGCCCCGCTTAGGGCCGGCTACCTTCTTACAATGTGCCGGCTTTTGCCGCATACCGGGTGCAGCCAATCCACTGGATAACACGCCGGTGCACCCTGAATCCTACGGGGTGGCCGAGCGTTTATGGAAACGTTTGCAGGATAAAGGAGTTCTGGAAGAAGCCGATTTGGTTGCTTTTGCGGAAGAGCTGGGAGCCGGCTTGCCTACCCTGCGCGATATCTGCGCAGCCTTGTTGCGGCCAGGCCGCGATCCGCGGGAAGATCTGCCGGGCCCCATCTTTCGGCAGGATGTGCTTAAGATGGAGGATTTACAACCCGGTATGGTGCTACCGGGGGTGGTGCGCAATGTGGTCGATTTTGGCGCCTTTGTGGACATAGGTGTCAAGCAAGACGGGATGGTGCATATATCAGAGATAAGCGACCACTATATTAAGCATCCTGCGGAGGTTCTGCAGGTAGGGGACCAGGTAACGGTGCGAGTGCTCACTGTGGACCTCCAGCGCCAACGCATTGGCTTATCTTTGAAGGGTGTATAACTTGACTTTTGGCTTGGTACTGGGTAAATTTATTTATAATAATCAGCACGATGAAGGGAAGTAGTAGCCGTAGCCCCTTGTCTTCAGCGAGCCGACGGAGGTGGAAGGATCGGTGGCAAGGAGCGGTGAATGGGCCCCCGAGTGTCCGGAAGGCGTTTGGCCCCCGTTAAAGGGCTCGAGTCTGAGAGGGCATCGCCTATTGGTGATGAACTCGGGTGGTACCGCGGAAAAATTCCGTCCCGAGCGTTGGGGCGGATTTTTTTATCTTGGTTAAGGAGGTAACAATAATGAAGCGTGTGTTTTCTGGGGTGCAGCCCAGTGGGCAGCTTACTTTAGGAAATTATCTGGGAGCTATGCGCCATTTTGTAGCACTGCAAGATGAGTATGAGTGCTTCTATTCGGTCGTTGATCTACATGCGCTAACGGTTCCGCAAGATCCAGAGGCGTTGCGGCAGCAGGCCATCAGTTTAGCCGCCCTCTATTTGGCGACGGGCATTGATCCCCAAAAATCCACCTTATTTATTCAATCACAGGTGCCGGCCCACGCCGAGCTGGCCTGGTTGCTGCAGTGTGTGAGCTACATGGGCGAACTCAATCGCATGACCCAATACAAGGAGAAGGCAGAGCAGCAGGAGAGCGTCACTGTTGGCTTATTCACCTATCCGGCTTTGATGGCGGCCGATATCCTGCTTTACCAGGCCGATGTGGTTCCCGTCGGTGAAGACCAAAAACAGCATGTGGAATTAACGCGGGATATAGCTGTGCGTTTTAACAACCGCTTTGGAGAGATTTTTACCGTTCCTGAGCCCCTAATTCCGAAAGTGGGCGCCCGGATCATGTCCCTAGCCGAGCCCCAGAAGAAAATGAGCAAGAGTTTGGATTCGGTAGGAAATATTTATTTGCTGGATGAACCCAATGTGATCAAGAAGAAGATCAATCGGGCCGTTACCGATAGTGAGGCGGAAGTGCGTTATGACCCGGCCAATAAGCCTGGTGTGAGCAACCTGATGGTGATCCATGCCCTCTGCGCCGGCCAGTCGGTGGCCGCCATAGAAGAGCAGTATCAGGGGCAGGGGTATGGGGCCCTTAAAAAGGGTACCTTCGAGGCCGTGTTATCGGTGCTGGAGCCGATTCAAGCCCGTTATCGCCAGCTGATTGAAAGCGATGAAATCTATGATATCTTAGCCGCCGGTGCCGTTAAAGCCCGCGAAGTGGCGGCACCTACTTTAGAGCGAGTAAAGCAGGCAATGGGGCTTAATCTCTAGTAGCTGGGAATTTTTCTTTATGCTACAATAGTTGCAATGGTACAGAATGGTTAGGTGCGGAGTTAGGAGTGGAAAAATTGGAAGAGGCTATTCGACGCGAAGTTGGGGAATGGATTAAAGCTATTATTATTGCTCTGCTCTTAGCATGGGTGTTACGCGCCCTATTGGTGCAGCCCTATCGTGTCGAAGGGAATTCTATGGAAACCAGCCTATTTGACGAGGAGCGATTGTTTATCAATCGTCTAGTCTATCATCTGCACCCACCGCGCCGGGGTGATGTGGTGATCATAGATCTCCCCAGCGAAAACATCACCATTATCAAGCGTGTTATCGGCTTGCCGGGAGAAACGATTGAAATTAAGGATGGCACCGTCTTCATTGATGGCCAGCCTCTGGAAGAACCCTATCTGACGCAAGCGACCTTGGATAGGTACGGGCCGGTGGAGATACCGGCGGAGCATTATTTCGTCATGGGTGACAATCGTAGCAACAGTCGGGATAGCCGCAGCCTATCCATAGGATTTGTTCCCCGCAGTCAGATACGGGGGCAGGCCTTCCTAGTATTCTGGCCCCTGCCAGCCATAAGGTTAATTAAATAGCACTAACAAGGCTGTCGCAACTTAATCGTTGCGACAGCTTTTTTTATGCCTTGACCCGACTTGGGGCAAGATAGGGGTATGAGGAAGCAGGGGAGGGGGTTGGTATGCTGCCGCGGGTTGAAGCATTTGAGGGCGAATATGCGGCGGGAAAAAGTGCAGTAGCGGTAAATAGGGCGCTGGCCTTAAGACGAACGGGGCAACCGGTTACTTTGGTTGATTTCGATTTGGTGGAGCCCACCTATACTTTGCGTCCCCTGAAACGCCAGTTGCAGAATCAGGGAATAGATGTAATTGCCTGGGAGACGGAGCAAACTATGGGGCTGGGAGAGGCCGGTATGCAATTGCATCCGGAGGTGAAGGGTATCCTAGGGCGTTCCGGCTATGTGGTTTGCGACGTGGGGTATGGTGTGTTCGGGAGCCAAGTGCTGTCCCTAGTAGAGGGGCTGCTGACTAGCCCCCAACTGGTGGTTTATCTGGTGGTTAACATCTGTAGACCCTTGACCCAGAATGTTGCTCTTATTGTGGAAGAAGGCCTAAGATTTGAGCCGCTCCACGGTTTAATCAATAACACCCATCTGGGCCAGGAAACAACGCCGGCTCTGGTACAAGAAGGGGCACAGGTGGTGCAGGCGGCGGCCGACCGCCTCCAGTTGCCGGTGGTGGCTACTGCAGCTTTGGCTCCAATAGCTGAGCAAATCGCGGAACAGGATTGTTGTGGCAATCCGGTGTGGCCCCTAAAACGTCACATGCACTTAGCTTTTTGGTAAGCTAGGGAGGTAACTCGGTGAGTAAGATTTTTACAACAGACGAACGGGCTTTCATGACGGGTAACGAAGTGATTGCTTGGGCCGCTTTGGCTGCCGGTGCGGAAATTATGTATGGTTATCCCATTACTCCTCAAAACGAGATTATGCATTACTGGACGCGTCTGGCTCCAAGGTATGACAGAGGGTTCTTGCAGACGGAAGATGAACTGTCCGCCGGCTTTGCTACCCTGGGCGGGGCTATGGCCGGGAAAAAAGCCTTCTGTGCCACCGCCGGCCCGGGCAACGTGCTCATGCAGGAGCCCATTTCCATGGCAGAGATGATGCGCATCCCAGCCGTTTGGTTTATACAGCAAAGGGGTGGCCCTTCAACGGCCACGGTAATCTACTCCCAACAGGAAACGCGGCTCACCTGTTTCGGGGGCAACGGTGAAGGCTGCCGTCTAGTATATTCTACGGCTACCCATCAAGAAATCTTCGATTATACAATCAAGGCCTTTAATAATGCCTGGCGCTATCGTTTTCCCACCTTTGTTCTAGGCGATGGTTATCAGGCTAAAATGCGAGAGGCCTTGACCCTCTATGACCCCCAAAACCTAGGGATCGAGTTGCAGCCCACCTGTCCCATGCTAGGTGAAAGGGAGGGACGAGAGGCGCAACATCATCGCAATACCTTTAACATTGAAGAAGAGTTGTATGAAACCCTCATGCAGCACATAACCGATTGGCAGCAAATGGCCGACGAGGTGGTGGAATGGTCCACTGGCGGCGATGAGGAGCCGGACTTGTTGCTCATTGCCCACGGTGTGGTGGCCCGCGCTACTCAGGCGGCCTGCCAGCAGTTGCGAGCAGACGGGTACCGGGTGGGATATTTTCGACCAATAACCCTCCGGCCCTTTCCCGATAGGGCCCTGCGGGAAGCGGCGGCGAAAAGCCGACAGGTGCTGGTGGTGGACTCGGCCTATGGGCAGCTCCTATCTATGGTGCGGGTTGCCCTCTACGGCTTCACCGACCTACCCATCCAGAGTTTGTTAAGGCCGGGGCTCGGCATTACCGAGGAAATGGTGGGGCGGCAAGCAAAGGGACTATTGGCGATAGGGGGAGAAAAGTCTTGGAAATAATTCATGATCATAATCCGGCAATGCCGAAATCCTGGAATAGGATCAGCAAGCCCCACCGTTTTTGTCCCGGATGTGGCCATGGGATTTTCTTAAAGGCCCTAGGAGAAGGGATTGATGAATTGGGCATCGCTGACCGCACCGTTTTTGGTTGTGATATTGGCTGCTCCCTGCTGGCTTGGGATTTCTTCAATGTGGACAGCGTACAGACCCACCACGGGCGCACCATACCGGTGGTGGTGGGGGCTAAGCGGGCCAATCCGGAGCTAATTGTAGTAGCCTACATGGGGGACGGGGGCGGTTATGCCATTGGCGCCCAACACCTGGTTAACGCGGCCTTACGTAACGACAAGATCACAGTGCTGTTGGCCAATAACTCGGTTTATGCCATGACGGGTGGACAGATGGCGCCCACAACTTTGCCTGGACAAAAGACGGGTACCACGCCCTATGGGCGCGATCCGGAGGCAACGGGGCAACCGACCCTAGGTCCCGAATTGGTGGCTACCATTACCAGTGATAAGGCCTATGTGGCCCGGGGGACGGTCTCCAATTATCCGCGTTTGAAAAGATATGTAAAACAGGCGTTGGAAAACCAACTGGCGGGCCGCGGCTTCTCCTTTGTGGAAGCCCTGTCCGGTTGCCCCACCAACTGGCGTACCAATGCTAAGCAAACGTGGAGCTTCTTGGACGACGAGATGAGCAAATACTTTCCCTTAGGCGAGATTAAGGTGCCTAATAGGGGCGAGGAGGATGAGAAGTGAAAGGGCAACATTGGCGGATTGTGGTGGCCGGCGAAGGTGGGCAGGGCGTGCAACTTATCGGTGAAATCTTGGCCGAGTCGGCCTATAGGGCGGGCAAAGAAGCTATTTATATCCCCAATTTTGGGGTGGAACAAAGGGGCGGTGTCTCCATCGCCATGGTGCAAATAGCGGATCAGGCCATTGCGGCCCCCAAGTTTGAAAAGGCCGATATCCTTGTGCCCCTTAGCCAGCGGGCCATTGAGCGCACCAAGGGCTACATTACCAAGGACACCATCTATATCTTTGATACATCGGAGTTGGAGCCTCCCCAAGTCCATGATCAAGCTGTAGGGATTCATAGCTGGGACACGGTGGCACCGGAAGCCTTCAGCCTAGCCGTGGGCACCCAGTCCCAAGACCCGAGCCAGCCTCCAATGGAACAAGGGTTAAGCCCCCAGCGGGTTTTCGGAATTCCTGCTGCCACTATGGCGCGTGAAGAATTCAAGCCGCGGGTATTTAACATGATCATTTTAGGCGCTATAGTGGCTGCCAGCAATGTCTTGTCGATGGAGCTGATTAAGGAAGGTTTGCTGAGCAAGTTGGCCGATAAGCTACAGCGAGATCCGGAACTGAAAGACCTTAACCTGCGGGCCTTGGAGCGGGGCGCCGCCTATGTGGCCCAGCTCCGGGAGGAGGGAAACAGTAATGGCTAAAGAAGAAAAAACCTTTCAGGGCGAGCGTCACCGGGCTCCTCGCGGCACTTGGACTATCTATCCAGAGCTATGCAAAGGCTGTGGGTTATGTATAGAAAAGTGCCCTACCCATGTTATCTACTGGTCGGATAAGCCGGCCAATTATGGCACCCTGCGGGTCACTGTGGACGCCTCCGGTTGTATCGTCTGTCGACAATGCATGTTTCACTGCCCCGATGCGGCTATCTATGTGCAGGTAGACAAACCGAAGAAATAGGCTCACCCCGAACTACTATGTTAAGATAGGGGCGGGAGGTGAGAAAATGGCTCGCATCGTTGCTCTGACCGGTGCTGGCATTAGTGTAGCCAGTGGATTGCCTACCTTTGGTGATGATACTTGGCGAGGCCGCCCTGTGCGTCAGCTGCTGACCAAGTCCTTCTTTCTGCGCTATCCGGAAGAGTTTTACGACTATTATTGGGGTGGATTGCGATCTTGGGTAAAGGCGAAGCCAAATGCGGCCCATCTAGCTTTAGCCCAGGCCGGAGCCTATATTATCACCCAAAATATCGACGGGCTGCACCAAGCCGCCGGTAGCACCCAGGTGCTCGAATTGCATGGTAACCTGCGGGAGCTCATTTGTGAACACTGCCGCATCTTGTATCCGGCGGAAAATTGGGAAGGGGACGCGGGTGTGCCCCTCTGTCCAGCCGATGAACAGATTTTAAAGCCCAATGTGGTCCTGTTCGAAGAGACCCCCTATGGATTCGACACCGCCTTGGAGCAGGTGTCTAAGGCCGACTGGTTGCTGGTAATCGGCACCAGTTTACAGGTAGCCCCCGCCTGCTACTTGCCCGAATTCGCCCGCCGCTGGCGCATACCAGTGGTGATAATCAACGAAGCAGCTGAGGTGAAGGTGCCCCAGTGGCTGCGGGAACACCAGTTTTTATCTGACTAGTTGGCTAATAAAATCCGGTTCCAGCAGCCAGCGCTCCAGCTGGCTGTCATAGCGGCTGGTAACAGTGACCTTTTTGCGATACTCCTTAGCATCACCATGAAAATAAACACTAACCTTGTACTCGGCTATACAGCAGTCGGCTCCCTCTTCCACCAGCCGCTGATCCCAAATCTTAATGTTTTTGATCTGCTTAACCGGTGGCACGGGGTCGGTGCCAGCGGACGGATTGCGTATGCCTAGGCGAAGGATGGCAGTCTCACCCTGGCCGGCCATCTCCAGCATAGCTACCTGCAATTCGGCCGGCTCCAATTGGGCCAAGTATTCATGCAACATGCCGGCTGCCTTATGCACCATCACCTGGTGGGCCGCATCGGGCTTGTTTTTGGTGTGGGTGGTGCTCTGCCAGAAGTGGAGACAGTGGTGCCCGGGGAAGCCGTTCTGCAAAGCGCCCGCTCCATGGGGCATGCCATTGATGGAGGCCGCAAGGCG
>JAAYGE010000184.1 GCA_012727835.1 Bacillota bacterium | reverse complement strand
CTGTTTGCCCGTGCGTGGGTCAAAACCGTTATGCAAAGTAATCTCCAGGATTTTTACCAGGTTTAAATAGCCGGTTAAGATATATGCCTCCTTGCCAAAAGCACCAGTTTCCACGCAACCACTGGTTCCACCGGCTCGAGCATCGGCCAAGCTCTTACCCTGACGTAAGAGTTCCTGCACTACCGCGTCCGCATTAAAAATAGAAGGTTGCCCCCAGCCTTTGCGCACTATTTCGCAGGCCCGTCGCAGAAAACGATCCGGGTTCTTTTTACTCAACTGAATATTGGAGCTGGGCTGCAATAGGCGCATTTCATCTATCACTTCTAGCAGCAGGAAACTCACTTCGTTCACGCCGTCGGCGCCATCGGGGCGCAAGCCGCCCACGTTGATATTGGCAAAGTCGGTATAGGTACCACTCTCGGCGAGAGTAACGCCCACTTTAGGTGGAGCCGGCTGGTTATTAAATTTGATCCAGAAGCACTGCAAGAGCTCTTTAGCCTCATCTCGTGTCAATGTTCCCTCGGCTATCCCGGCCTGGTAGAAGGGCCACAGGTGTTGATCCAACCGCCCCGGGCAAAAGGAATCCCAGGTGTTCAGTTCGGTGATCACACCCAGATGAACAAACCAATACATCTGCAGCGCTTCCCAGAAGTTGCGGGGCGCATGGGCTGGCACGTGCCGACAAACCTGGGCAATTTGCAGTAACTCCCGCCTACGCTCAGCGTCTTCGGTAACGGTGGCCAGTTGTTCGGCCTTCTCCGCATGTCGCTCAGCGAAACGGATCAGCGCCTCGGCACAAATATCCATGGCCCGCAGCTGCTCCCGTTTATCGTAGGCTTCCGGGTCATGCGCGAAGTCTAGTTTAGCTATCTGCTCCCGGATCTGGGTCTGGAAATCCCGCATCCCAAAACGATAAATCTATTCATCGGCCACCGTATGGCCGGGAGCCCGTTGCTCCATAAACTCGGTAAAGATACCGGCCTCGTAGCAATTTATCCATTCCTCGCTCATCTCATTAAAGATGTGGTCGCGCATGGATCGCCCCTGCCAATAGGGGATAATCTCTTGAGCCTGGATCTCCCGCACCCTATCGCTCACTTGAAAGGAGATTTTCTCCCGGCTGTTAATGAGATCCAAGTCCTTTAAGCTATGGCAGCAAAGCTCCGGGTAGGTGGGTGTAGCTTGAGGCCGCTCACCCCGCTCCCCCACTATCAGCTCCCCTTCGCCGATATGGATGCTTTTCTTCTCCATCAGGTGGGCAAAGGTTAGTGCCCTCAATACTGGTACCGAAACCTTGCCGCTGTGCTCCCGATAGATTTCGGTCACCAATTGGGCCCGCTCAATAGAGATGTGGGGCACTGCTGATAAACTTTCCTCCCGCAGACGTTGCACCCGTTGATTCATCCCTCTCTCCCCTTCCCTCTTAAAGTAATGCAATTCCGGCCTCCCGCAAATAGTCGGCGCCAAACTGGACGGCTTCAGCAGCCGAATCTAATTGTTCAGGTAAACGATAGCTCTGGCCTAAATGGGCATACTTTGCAACCCCAAAGGTATGGTAGGGCAAGAGCTTGACACCTAAGATTGGTAAGGGACGAAAGAAGTCAGCCAGTTTCGCTAGACTAGCTTGATCGTTGTTGACACCAGGAATAATCGGCACCCTCACTTCAATCTCACCGTGTATCCGCGTCAGGCGTTGCAGATTTTCGAGAATAAGCTGATTGGGTTGACCGGTATATTCTATGTGGCGGGCCGCATCTATTAACTTGACATCGTAGAGAAATAGATCGACTAAAGACGCTACCCGGGCCAATACCTCCCAGGGTGCATAACCACAAGTGTCAACTACCGTATGCAAACCTTGCTGTCGGCTGGCCAGTAACAAGCTCTCCAAGAAGGCGGGCTGTAACAACGGTTCCCCACCAGAAAAGCTAACCCCTCCTCCCGATTGGTCATAGAAGAGCTCGTCCTTCATTATTTCCTGCATAACTTCCTCGGTGGTCACTGGGCGCCCCACCAATTCTAAAGCCCCTTGGGTACAAAGGGCTATACAGTTACCACAGGCAGCACATCGCTGGGGCTGCCTTTTACCTTCCTTAATCAGCACCTTACCCTGGTTACAGGCGGCTAGGCAAGCCCCGCAACCTCGGCAGCGCTCACTCCGGACCATAATCTCCGGTAAAGAATACTGGCTTTCCGGGTTGTGGCACCAAGCACAGTTAAGCGGACAACCCTTGAGGAAAACGGTCGTCCGAATACCGGGGCCATCGTGAATGGAAAAACGCTGTATATAGAAAATTACCCCTTGTTGCATGCAACCCCGCCTCCAACTAACACTTAATGCAATATTCTAGTGATGCAGACCTAATCCTGCCTTCAACAAAAAGGGGGCTTGCAGTGAGATCAAAAGCATCACTCATTCGAACAGAAACTCTAGTGTGACCACGTCCCAAAAACAGAAGGGAGCTGAGCGCAAAAACTCTTGCGCCAGCCCCACTAAGAAACGACTGAACAAACTGCTTTAGATGAGCTCGCCAAAAAGAT
This sequence comes from Bacillota bacterium, assembly GCA_012727835.1. The sequence goes on along the minus strand of JAAYGE010000184.1, from coordinate 272 downwards.
TCCAAGTTTGCGCATCAGTAATGCGAACGGTCACGATTTGACCAGCCAGATCTTTCGGCCCTACAAAATGAACCAGTTTGTTCCCGCGGGTGCGCCCGGTGAGTTTATCCGGGTCATTCTTGCTGGGCCCTTCCACCAGCAGCTCCTGTTCACTACCAATTAGCTCCTGGTTGCGCTCCAAACTGATCCGGTTTTGCAGCTCAATGAGCCGGTACAACCGTTCCTTGCTAACCTCCTCCGGCACCTGTTCCCGCATCTTTGCAGCTGGCGTT
>JAAYGE010000183.1 GCA_012727835.1 Bacillota bacterium | reverse complement strand
TTGCAGGATTTTACCTGCTTGCAGAGAATAATGGAACAAATAGGGCATTACCCAGCAAATTGCAGGGATGGCGGGGGGGATAAGAGCAGTGAGAAGGAACGGGCGCAAACGCAGGAAATTTAGGCCCCGCAAATTTTTTAAACGACTACTTGTACAGACCATTCTATTCGGAATTGGGTATGGTTTCTTTTGGCTTGGTCGTGGAGCTTTCCGCCTAGTGGCCAATTGGCGCAACCGGCCAGCCTATTTGTCGATAGTGCAGGCAGAACAGGTTGACGATATGCCAGGTATTGCTGCAGAAGCCATATTAATCAGGCAAGAGGTGGTAGTGCTGGCGGACAAGCCCGGCCAGGCCAATTTATTGCTAGAGCCGGGGGAGCGGGTGGAGTCGGGCCATGTGGTAATGGAGGTAATAGATAAGGACCTCCTGGCTCAAATTGATGCGGAAGTGCAAAAGCTGGAGAAGGGTGAGCAGCAGGGAACGGCCCATCAGCAAAATTTAGCTGCCGTAACCGATAAATTGGTCGCTGCCCAAAATGACTTTAAGGACGCCCTGGCCAGTTATCAGCAAGCTTTGCGGGCGCAAGCCGTGGAAAAGTATAAGACCTTGTACAATGATTTAACCCAGATTGCCAAGGGAATTGTGCAATTACAGCAGGACCATCGAATGTTGGCCAAGAGTCGGGCGGCTACGACGGAGCAAAGGCAGGAGTTGGAACAGCGGCGGCAACTGGCAATCGTGCCGGTGCATGCTCCGACGGCAGGCGCAGTTTACTTTTGGGTCGATGGTTTAGAAGAATTGGCATCCCCGGCCAACATTGCCCCTACTTTATGGGAAGAGTTGCAAGCCGCCAAATCGGTCCCGGTTTATGAAACGGTCGTCGATACACAGGTAGCCGCCGGACGACCGGTGTTTAAGGTGGCTGTGGACGATAAGACTTACCTATTGGCCCAGCTGGAGGCCGACAAGGGGGAGTTGCCGCCCGATTGGGAGACTGTCAGTATCTGCTGGCAAGAGACGGTTTTAACTGCCCGCATAGTAGAACATGAGGGTTTAGCCGCTGGGCAGGTGTTGCTACAAGCAGAGGGGGAAGCTGCAATGGGGCTCCCCCGGTTTGTGGAGATTAACCTGCATAAGGAAGGAGAAGTCTACTGTTCAGTTCCTATACAGGCGGTAAGCAGCTGGGATAGTCAAAATGTGGTTTTTGTATTGGAAGGTAATCAGGTTAAGGCCCAACCGGTTGAAGTTTTGCAGCAACTGAATAAGAAAACTGTGATTGTGGTAGGGCTTAAACCGGGAATGCCCATCGTAGCTAATCCGGAAGGCTTAGTTGATGGGCAGGATGTGACAGATAGATTAAGGAAGTGAGACTGAATGAATAGACGGCTGCAAGACAACCTAGATGCCATCAAGGCAGCTATACACGAAGCCGCAGCTAAGTCTTTGCGCAAGCCAGAAGACATTACTTTGATCGCTGTAAGTAAGACACGCTCCGCAGATGAAATTAAGGCCTTACATGAGTTGGGTGTGCGGGATTTTGGCGAAAATAGAGTACAAGAGGCGGTGCCCAAGATAGATACGTTGGCTGCTATAGATATTAACTGGCACTTTATTGGTAGTTTACAGACCAACAAGGTGCGCCAGATCTTACCCAAGGTAGGACTAATTCACTCTTTAGATCGCTGGTCATTAGTAAAAGAACTGGAACGCTGTGCCCGCCGGTTTGGTAAGCCGGCAAGATGTCTAGTGCAAGTGAACATCGCCAATGAAGCCAGTAAGTCGGGTCTGGCGCCCCAGGAAGTGAAAGAGTTCATACAAACGGTGGCTGCCGACTATCCGCAGGTGCAAATCCGGGGGCTGATGGCTATGGCGCCGCTGGTAAGTGACCCGGAAGAGGTGCGCGGCTATTTCCGTCAAATGAAAGAGCTGTTTAATGAGCTGGCTAGCGAAAGTAAAGGTTACGCCATGGAGCATTTATCCATGGGCATGTCGGGCGACTTCCAGGTGGCCATTGAAGAAGGGGCCACCATGGTACGAATAGGGACAGCGATTTTTGGTTGGAGGGAAGGGTAATGAGTCTTTGGTCAAAGTTTCTTGACTTTTTTGGCTTTGAAGAAGAGGAAGAAGAGGAGACGGAAGACGTCTTAGAGAATGAGGCATCGCCAACGGTTGAAATGCCTACCCGTTTTCGAACAAATGTAGTAGAACTACAGACGGCCAAGAGTATGAAACTGGTTGTATTAGGCCCCAAATCGCTAGAGGATGTACAGCCGATCGTGGACCATCTACGGGCGCGACGGCCGGTAGTGGTGAATTTGGAAGGAGCCGAACAACGGTCCAGACTCCGTATTTTGGATTTTCTCAATGGAGCCGTCTATGCTTTGGGAGGGCGCAATCAGCGAATTAGCGAGTTAATATTCCTTCTGGCTCCCCACAACGTGGATGTCAGCAATTTACTGGAAGAGGATATGTTTGAACAACTAGATAGAACTGGCAAGACGGGAGGACTTTAGAGGTGAATTGGCTGCGCCTCGGCCTAGAAATTTTATTATTTCTTCTGGTAGTCCGCGTCTTTATGGACTTTATCCCTTCCCTTGGCGAAACGGGCTTTGGGCGGGCGCTGGTGCGGTTGACTAATCCTATCTTGGCGCCGCTGCAGCGCTATTTGCCCCGCATCGCCATGGGCGATGTGGAGGTGGATGTATCCGCTTTGGTAGTTGTGTTGCTCTTGAATTTGGTGCTGAATCTCATCTTTTAAAGGGGGTGCCTTTGCATCATGACTTTAACGCCGCTGGATATCCACAATAAAGAGTTTAAGACGGTTTTACGGGGATACGACCGTAATGAGGTGGATGAATTTCTCGATCTGATTATTAAAGATCTAGAGCAAATATTCAAGGAGAGCGCTGAACTTAAAGACAGGAACCAGACTCTACAAGAGCAATTGGAGCATAATCATGATTTAGAACTAACCTTACATAACGCTTTAGTGGTAGCGCAAGAAACAGCGGAAGAAGTGAAGGCCAGTGCTAAGCGCGAAGCTCAGCTGATTATTCGCGAGGCGGAAATGAAAGCGGAACGTTTAGTGGATGAAGCCATTGCTAAAGTTCGCCGCATGACGGCGGAGCTGGATGAAATGCGCAAACAGGCGGCCGTATTTAGATCCCGGTTGGTCAATTTACTGAAGGCTCAGCTGGAAATGCTGGACAGTGAAGACTGGGAGGAGTTGGAATCGGCTGCCGGTAGTGCGCTAGACTAGTTTTGTTAGTTGGGCCTTAAATCCCTAGCTGCTAAGACTAGCAAAGGTTTTGGCGGCATACTACTAGGGAGGAGAGGTGATTTTATGGGCGAGAAAAACAAGGCTAGGCAAAAGACCACCGAAAAATTGGAAGAGCTGGTGTACTATCTGGAGCGCATGCGGCTGGTAGATTATATAGCTTTGCTGAACCGCCCCTGGCGTTTAATGTGGGTTAATTTTTTGGCAGGGTTAGCTCGCGGAGTGGGAATTGCAATTGGGGGGACACTATTAGCGGCCCTAGTTTTTATTCTGCTCAACAGGCTAGCTATATTGAACTTGCCGGTTATAGGCGACTTCATTGCCGAGCTAGTTAAAATTGTACAGGGCCAACTCGCAAAATAGGAGGTCCTACAATGCAACGAGCTCATCTGGAGCAACTGAAACATCGTTTGCAGGAGCTACGTACTGTAACCGAGACCACCTAATCCGATTTGAGGTCAGATTAAAGCCAATCGCTCTCAGCCAGTATCAGCGAATTTGCCACCTACGATAATCATCCGGCAGATGTGTCGTCGGAGACCTACGAACGTAGCAAAGATCTAGGTTTGCAGAAGGATCAGGAGTATCTGTTAGAGCAGATTGATGCGGCGCTAGAGCGGATAGAGCAGGGGACTTACGGGTGGTGTGCCAATTGTGGACGCCCCATTCCCGAGGAACGATTGCTGGCTTTGCCCTACGTGGCCAATTGTTTGCCCTGTGCAGAAGCAGAGCAGGCCCGGGTGCGGTCGCGCCCCGATGAAGAGCAGGCGGCCAATGAATTGTTGCGGCAAAGTTTTACCGACGGCGCAGCCAATGAAAATGTGGGTTTTGATGGCGAAGACGCGTGGCAGGCCGTTGCCCGTTACGGTACCTCCAACACCCCTGGAGATTTTCGTCAGGTGGAAGACTACAACGAGGTGTATATCGATAGTGATGAACCTATCGGTACCGTTTGGGAAGAGGAGGCTTTGCCTGCGTCCTATGACCGTAGTAAAAGCCAGTTTGTCCAGCAGGGGCGGAGGAAGGGGCGAGAGAAGAACCCCCTTGAGCGTTGATGTGGTGGGTGCTAAAATTATCTAGGGCTGTCCAATATTAGGGCGGCCTTTTTTCAGCCCAGCGGAGTGCGGATGGGCTATACCCTGGCTATGGGAAGGTGGAAGTTAGGAGGATATTATGTAGATGATATACTTACTATTAGCATTGGTAATTTGGGTCTTAGATCGCCTATCAAAAGTTTGGGTGGTGCGGTCCCTACCCCTTGGGGCCAGTCGCCCGCTGCTGGGACATTGGTTGCGCTTAACCCACGTCCGCAACACGGGCGCTGCCTTCGGCCTCTTCCATGGGCACACCCTGCTCTTGGCAATTTTTAGCCTAGGGCTTTTTGTAGGATTGTTCCTTTGGCGCGAACACTTGCGCCTATTAGGACCTTGGGGCCACTTTGCCCTAGCTCTGCTTGTGGGTGGCGCATTAGGCAATCTGTTTGACCGGCTTGTTTACGGCTATGTGATTGATTTTATTGATGTTAGGGTCTGGCCGGTGTTTAATGTGGCCGATAGCGCATTGGTGGTGGGGACTTTGCTCTTGCTGGTAATTCTATGGCGGCAGGAACTTGGGAATTAGCCATGCAGGAGTATCGTTTCCATGTGGCTGCGGATGCAGGCGGCCAGCGTCTCGATTCCTGGCTAACGGCCCAGGATTTAGAACTATCCCGGTCCCAGATACAACGGCTAATTGGCGAGGGGCGGGTGCAAGTGGATGGACTCCATGTGGACAAGAGCAGCCATCGTTTGCGCGGCGGCGAGGAGGTAATTATCACCGTTCCTCCGCCCCGCCCTTTGGAAGTAGTGGCAGAGCAGATCCCCCTCACCATCGTTTATGAGGATGCTTACCTGGCTGTGATTAATAAACCCCAAGGGATGGTCACCCATCCGGGCCCCGGCAACTATAGTGGTACTTTGGTCAATGCCTTACTTTACCATATGAGCGATTTGTCGGGCATTAATGGTGTATTACGGCCGGGGATTGTGCATCGCCTAGACAAGGACACATCCGGGTTGTTGGTGGTGGCTAAGAATGACTTGGCCCACCAGCGGCTGGCAGCGCAATTGAAGGCTAGACAGGTGGAGCGGGGCTACTTGGCTTTGGTGCACGGAAATATTAAACAGGAGCGAGGAACTATAAATGCACCGATTGCCCGCCATCCAGTTTTGCGCAAGCAGATGGCTGTAATAGCCACCGGACGGGAAGCTATCACCCATTATCAAGTGAGAGAACGTTTTGGTGATTACACCTTGGTTGAATTACAGTTAGAAACGGGACGCACCCATCAGATCCGCGTGCACATGGCCCATCTGGGCCATCCGGTGGTGGGTGACCCGGTTTATGGCCCCAAGAAGGTGGCTTTTAATCTCAGTGGGCAGTTGTTGCATGCGTGGCGCCTAGGCTTTTCGCATCCTATTACCCAGGAAATAATGAGGTTTTCAGCCGATATCCCTCCCCATTTTCAAAAGGTTTTAGACAGATTGCGTCAAGGGCTTACAACTGTTGACAAGAATAGTGGTAACCTGTTAATCTAAGCGGAGAACCCTTTAAGTTAGTCCTGCGAGACTAGCAAGGAGTACGCCCATTAGTTTACCAGGGCCTTCCTGTATCTATCTTGCAGGAAGGCCCTTAATTTTTGCCTAAAGGGGCAGCAAGGAGGTAAAAATATGCAAGGTTATCGAGAGAAAACCCGACTGCTGGACGAACGCGCCATACAGCGGGCCCTCACCCGAATTGCTCATGAAATTATTGAGCGCAATAAGGGGACGGAGGACCTGGTGCTGGTTGGTATTCGCACCCGGGGCATACCGCTGGCCGAACGCTTAGCCAAAAACATTGAACGGATTGAAGGGAAGGCGGTCTTGGTAGGTAACCTGGACATTACTTCTTACCGAGATGACCTGGATCGCTTGCAAGAACGGGTAACGGTCCACCCCAGTGAGCTGCCGGTGAGCATTGTGGACAAGATAGTTGTGTTAGTAGATGACGTGCTTTATACCGGGCGCACTGTCCGGGCAGCGCTGGATGCTCTAATTGATGTGGGGCGGCCCCGACTCATTCAACTGGCGGTTTTAGTAGACCGGGGTCATCGGGAACTGCCCATTCGTGCCGATTACGTGGGTAAGAATGTGCCCACCTCCCGGCGGGAGCAAATTGCGGTGCGCATTAAAGAAATTGACGGTAAGGACGAAGTCGTGATTCTGGAGAAAAGCCAACAGTAGTGGAAAGAGGGAAGGGGAAAGACTATGCAGAAGCCATATGAGCCAGTGCCATTCGCACGGTTGTTGCCGCTAGGTATTCAACATGTTTTCGCCATGTTTGGGGCCACCGTTCTGGTGCCCATGTTGACCGGTCTCGACACGTCCACCGCCCTGTTTACCTCGGGCCTGGGCACATTGGTTTTTCAGCTGATCACCGGCGGTCAAGTACCGGCCTACCTGGGTTCTTCCTTTGCTTTCATTGCTCCTATCATTGCGGCCAGCAATGAGTATGGGGTAGCCGCCGCATTGGCCGGATGTTTTGTGGCCGGTCTGGTGTATGTGGTCATGGCTGCTATTGTGGCCCGCGTTGGTATCGGTTTTATTGACCGACTCTTCCCGCCAGTGGTTGTGGGGCCGGTAATTATGACTATCGGGCTGGGGTTGGCCGGCACGGCCAAAGACATGTCGGCGGTGCATCTGCCTACGGCCATATTTACTTTGCTGGTGGTAATTTTAATAAGTCATTTCGGCAAAGGGATGGCTAAAATTATCCCCATTCTGTTAGGCATCATCGCTGGCTATGCCTTCGCCCTAGTTGTTAACTGGCGTTCCCCCGAATTAGGGCTCTTTATCAATAGCCAAGGGGAGAATCTCTTTCAGATACTAAAAGAGACCCCTTGGACCCCGGCTTTGCCTGCCTATTTGCAGAAAGTCCTCACCGGTCATCCCGATAGTCTTTTAAATCCGGCCAATTGGGACCCAGCTGCCATCATGATGATAGCTCCGGTGGCAATCGTGACCATGATAGAGCATCTAGGCGATGTCTTGACCATTGGGCGCACTACAGGGAGAGACTTTTTAGCCAGTCCCGGTTTGCATCGTACCTTGGCCGGTGACGGTATCGCCACGTCCCTAGCGGCCTTCTTTGGTGGCCCTCCCAACACCACCTATGGTGAGAACGTGGGTGTATTGGCTCTAACTGGTGTCCATAACCCGATTATCGTACAAGTGGCAGCCATCTTTGTAATCATCTTTAGCCTATTTCCTAAAGTGGGCGCCCTCATCAGCACTGTACCGGAGCCCGTAATGGGTGGTGTGACCATTTTGCTTTTCGGCATGATAGCGGCTGTGGGCATTCGGACTTTGGTGGAAAAGCAGGTGGACTTAAGCGACAGTCGCAACCTGATAATTGTCAGCACCGTGCTCGTACTGGGAATCAGCGGGCTGGAGATTTTCAAACTCAGCGGTATGGGTCTGGGAGCTGTTGCCGGCGTGCTTTTGAACCTACTCTTGCCTCAACGTTCTCCTGAGAAGGCGGTAAAAACTCATGGAGAGTAGTAGCGGAAAAATTTTCTTTCGTAACGGTTGGTTGGCCGATGTGGAGCAGGGACGCTTGGTGCGGGGGGAATTATTAGTAGAAGGTGATCGAATTGCCGCCATTGCCCCCCAGATATCCTGCCCAGCTGCACAGATAATCGATTTAGCCGATAAAATTTTGGCCCCTGGCTTTATCGATTTACATACCCACTTACGGGAGCCGGGCTATGAGTACAAAGAGACGATAGCCAGCGGTGCCCAGGCGGCCGCTGCCGGCGGCTTTACTACCATCGCCTGCATGCCGAATACTAACCCACCCTTAGATACACCGGAAAGGGTGGTTTGGGTCAAGGAGCAGGCTAGGGCAACTAGCGTTGTTAAGGTCTTGCCCATAGGAGCCATATCGTTAGAGCAGGCCGGTAGGCAAACTACCGATTTTGAAGGGCTACAAGCCAGCGGTGCCGTTGCCTTCTCCGACGATGGGCGGGGGGTTATGAGTAGCCGAGTGATGCTGGAGGCCTTACAAGCATCGCGGCGCCTGTCGGTACCGATCATGGCCCATGAAGAGGATGGGGAACTGGCGGGCTCGGGCAGCATTAACGCCGGCCCCATCAGTGAACAGTTGGGCGACCCGGGTATTCCGGCCGCTGCCGAGTACACAATGTTGGCCCGGGATCTCTATCTGGCCGAATTAACCGGAGGCCATCTCCATGTCTGCCACGTGAGTGCTGCCGAGTCGGTGAACCTGATTCGTGCGGCTAAAGCTCGCGGTGTAAAAGTTACAGCAGAGGTTACGCCCCACCATCTACATTTGACCGACAGGGTGGTACCTTCTCTGCTGGGACAAGCTAAGGTCAATCCTCCGTTACGCAGCGAAGCCGATCGGCAGGCCTTGCTGACCGGAGTAGTGGATGGCACCATCGATATTATCGCCACCGACCACGCTCCCCATGCCAGCAGGGAAAAGGAGGTGCCCCTTAGCCAAGCCGCCTTCGGGTTCAGTGGTTTGGAAGTGGCCTTTGCCGTGGCCCAAGCAGCTTTAGTGCACTCCAGCCTAATGTCACTAGAGAAAATGTTGGCGGCCTTGACCTGTCGGCCGGCAGACATATTAGGGCTGCCTCAAGGCCGTTTAAAGGTGGGGGCACCCGCTGACTTGGTGGTACTGGACCCCCATAAACGTTGGCGTGTTAGCGCCAATGAATTGAGATCTCAAGGTAAGAACACGCCCTATCTAGACCAGGAGTTGGTTGGAAAAGTATTGCTCACCATGGTTGATGGCCGTATCGTTTACAGGGAGGGATAGCGTGCTTGCGACTGAAAGTGCAGCCGTAGTTAGTAACGAACAACTGAACGAGCATACCTGGCTGATGCGCGTCCAGGTGCCTGCGATTGCTCAACGGGTAAAACCGGGGCAATTCGTGCAAGTACGGGTAACCGGCACTTACGATCCCTTTTTGCGTACACCCCTAAGTGTTCACGATTGTGATCCAACCCAGGGTACCATTGATTTACTCTACCAAACGGTTGGTACCTCCACCCGGTTGCTCAGCGAATATACTAAGTCGACCCCCTTAAATATTCTAGGTCCTCTAGGTCGGGGATTCACTCTACCGGCGCCGGCAAGCAATAATTTTGCTCTCCTAGTAGCCGGCGGGATCGGTATTGCTCCCATGCTGTTGTTGGCCCGTAAACTGGTCGCCAACCAGATCAGCACCCGCTTGCTTTATGGAGCCCGTAGCGTGTCCGAATTGGTGCGTATTGACGCCTTTGAACGGCTGGGGGTTACGGTTGCTTGTAGCACCGACGACGGTAGTTACGGTATAACTGGCAATGTGGTCGATCTGTTAGCCGGTTTCTTGCAGTCGGGGGTGGCGGGGGAAATATTCGCCTGCGGTCCTAATCCCATGCTGCGGGCATTACAAGCGCTGGTAAGAGAAAAGAAATTATCAGCCCAACTTTCTTTAGAAGCCTATATGGCCTGTGGGTTAGGAGCCTGCCTAGGCTGCGCCGTACCCGTGCCCGGCGGCGGTTATAAACACGTTTGCACCGATGGACCAGTCTTTGACGAGAGGGAAGTGCAGCTATAATGGCAGTCGATCTCAGTGTCAATATTGGCAGTCTAAAACTCAAGAACCCGGTCTTAACAGCTTCTGGCACCTTTGGATACGGGCTTGAATTTAGGAATTTCGGTGACCTAAGCGCCTTAGGGGGAGTAGTAGTCAAGGGCACCACCCTGGAGCCGAGGGCGGGCAATCCACCCCAAAGAATAGTAGAAACGGCCGCCGGCATGCTCAACTCAATCGGTTTGGAAAACCCGGGAGTAGATCATTTTCTTGCTCATTATCTACCCCAGTTGCGCGATCTGGGGGTAACGACTGTTGTTAATTTGGCGGGTAATACGGTGGAAGAGTACTGCCAGTTGGCAGCCCGTTTACAACAGCCGGGAATAGCCGCTTTAGAACTCAACATTTCCTGCCCCAATGTGAAGGCTGGCGGTATGGCCTTTGGCACCAGCGAAGCCGCCGTCCATGAGGTGGTGGAGCAAGTGCGCCGTCACTGCCAGCTGCCGCTAATAGTAAAACTGTCGCCGAATGTTACCGACATTGCCCGCATGGCCCAGGTGGCTGAGGCGGCTGGCGCCGATGCCATATCTCTGATCAATACCCTGTTAGGTATGGCTGTGGACATCCGTACTCGCCGTCCCGTCCTGGGGAATATGGTGGGCGGATTATCAGGCCCGGCTATTAAACCTGTCGCCTTACGCATGGTGTGGCAGGTAGCTCAAGCCGTTAAGGTGCCGGTTATCGGTATGGGCGGCATCATGTCGGCGGAAGATGCCATCGAGTTCTTGTTGTGTGGTGCCAGTGCTGTACAGATTGGAGCGGCCAATTTTGTCGAGCCCACGACGGCTTGGCGGGTGATTGACGGTATAGCCGCCTATCTGGCTGAGCAGGGCATGACCTCGGTGCAGGAGCTGATCGGCGGTTTGCAGATTTAACCTAGGTGTTGGGGACTTGCCCTCTTGCCCAAATTGGTGTATATTTATTAACCATAGGCATAGTAATGATTAAATGCAAGGACGAGGGCCAGTAGACCCACACCTCTAGGTTACAGAGAGAGGCATTCGTAGGCTGGGAGATGCCTCCCTAAGTGGGGTTGAACCTACCCTAAGAGCAACCTAGGCTCCAAACCTAGGTCGGTTAGCCGCCGTTATCGGGCCCCGAGTGGGACATCAGTGTCCAATTAAAGGTGGTACCGCGGAAGTAAGTAAGCTCTTTCGCCCTTTAGAAGAGGGCGAAGGAGCTTTTTTGTTATGAAAGGAAAGGTTGTAGCGACATGAGGTATGTAGTCAAAATAGGCAGTAGCTCCTTGACCCATCCCGATGGCTCCTTAGCAACAGAAAGGATGTTGCCCTATGTGTCCGGGCTGGCCCAGCTGCGACTGGATGGTCAACAGGTGGTGCTGGTTACTTCTGGGGCGGTGGCCGCCGGTTATCGTTTGGCCGGCTTCGTACAGCGCCCCCAGACTTTAATAGAAAAACAAGCGGCGGCCGCCGTAGGGCAAAGCCAGCTGATACAGGCTTATCATCATTTCTTTGCCCCCTATGGTTTGAATGTGGCCCAATTGCTGCTCACAGCCAGCGATCTAAAAAATGAGGAGCGGAGACAAAACGCGATCAATGTACTCAACTATCTATTACAGCAGCCTATCATCCCTATCGTTAATGAAAACGATACGGTGGCAGTAGAGGAACTCACCTTTGGAGATAACGATCGGCTGTCGGCTCTGGTGGCAGAGGCTATCGGCATACCCGCCTTGGTGATCATTACCGATACCGATGGTTTATATGACCAGAATCCTAATCTGTGTACCACCGCCAGACGCAGTGAGCGGGTAGCCGCCTGGGATGACAAGCTGTTGGCCATGGCCAGCGGCAGCAGTGCCCAAGGTACCGGAGGCATGTATAGCAAATTGCTGGCCGTATCTAAGGTGCTGCGTCGAGGCGGGGTATGCTTTATCGGGCGAGCCCAGACCACCAGTGAATTCTTAGCTATTTTTTCTGGCCATGGCCAGGGCACCTACTTTGGGGCCGACGATCGCCTTCGCTTATTCTTTAGCAATCCGGATTTTGGGGCCCAGCTGGGACCCGTTAGCTAGAAGGAGGAACCAAGGATGACGCTTACCGTTAGAGAACAAGCTAGGAGAGCGCAAGCGGTAGTTTCTTGCCTGCAAAGGGCTGAGGCCGAAACTAGGCGCCAACTCCTGTTGGGATTAGGGACCGCTTTGCGTAAACAGCAAGCGGAGATATTAGCAGTTAACCGGGCGGAGGTGGCCGAACAGACCCAAGCTGGTTTAGCCTCCGCATTGGTTGATCGCTTGACTCTTACTGAGGAACGGATCGCTAGCATGGTGGAGGGGATAGAGCAGATTGCCACCGCCCCCGATTTTCTAGGAGAAATCATAGACAGTTGGCAACAGCCCAATGGGTTAATGGTACGCCAGGTGCGGGTGCCCTTAGGAGTCATTGGAATCATTTATGAGGCCCGGCCGAACGTTACTGTGGATGCGGCCGCCCTGTGTCTAAAAGCCTGTAACGCCGTACTGCTGCGCGGTAGTCGTATAGCAGCTAAGACCAACTCCTATTTGGTTCAAATAATAGCCGCTACCCTAGAGCAATATGGCCTATCCAGCGATTTGGTGCAAATGGTGCAGGACACCAGCCGCCAATCGGTGCTGGAGATGGCCCAAGCCCGCGGCCTTATCGACCTGATAGTACCCCGCGGTGGGGCTGATTTGATTAGAACGGTGGTTGAAACGGCTACCGTGCCGGTTTTGGAAACGGGAGTGGGGAATTGCCACCTCTATATCGACGCCTCGGCCCCTGTTGATATGGCTATAGAGCTGGCTATAAACGCCAAATGTAGCCGCCCCGGCGTCTGTAATGCCGTCGAGACTATTCTAGTGCACCAGGATTGGGCCCAGCAGCATTTCAGCCAGTTGGTGGAGGCGCTACAGGCGGCCGGTGTGGAGCTACGGCTCTGTCCCCAGCTGCGGGAGCAAGTTCCTAATGGACTGCCGGCGGGGGAAGAAGATTGGGCCAGCGAATATCTCGATTTGATCGTGGCCATCAAGCAGGTGGCCAGTGTGGAAGAAGCGGTCCAGCATATTCAGCAATACGGCACCCGGCATTCGGAGGCGATCGTCACCTTAGATATGAAGAGTGTGGAGCACTTCTTTGCTAGCATAGATGCGGCCTGCCTGTATCACAATGCCTCACCCCGCTTCAGTGATGGCTACGCCTTGGGGTTGGGGGCAGAGATAGGTATCAGTACGCAAAAACTGCATTCCCGTGGTCCCACGGGAGCATTAGGACTTACCACCTATAAATACGTGATCAGTGGTACGGGGCAGATTCGATAAAAGATCCCCGGAAGGAGGAGGAGCACGGTGACAAAAGACAGCTTAGTATATTTCCTCGGTGGGGGTGCTATGGCGGAAGCCATGATTAGAGGCTTGTTGGAGCAGCAGGTGGTGGCCCGCGAGCAAATTGTAGTTGCCGATATCCGGCCTGAGCGTCGTCGCTGGGTAGCCGACGAGTTCGGTATACCCACCGAAGCACCGGGCCAGGTGGAGCGCCTGAGAGAGGCGGCGGTGGGGATATTGGCGTTTAAACCGAAGGATTTAGTTGCGGCTTTGGCCGATTACCAGGCCCAGATGCATGCGGGACAACTGATAATTTCTATTTTGGCCGGTGTTACTACACAACGCATTGAAAAACTCTTGCCTCCACAAACGCCAGTAATACGGGCTATGCCCAATACGGCGGCGGCTGTGGGGTTAGCGGCCACAGCCATTTGTGGCGGTCAGCATGTCCAAGAAGAGCACCTGGCCTTGGCCGAGGCTCTGTTTGCAGCTATCGGAAGTGTACAACGGGTGGACGAGCCGCTGATGGACGCGGTCACCGGCCTTTCTGGCAGTGGCCCCGCCTACGTCTATTTGCTGGCTGAGGCTATGTTAGCCGGTGGGGTAGCGGCCGGACTCGATAGCAATACTGCCCGGGCCTTGACACAGCAAACCCTGTTAGGAGCGGCCTATATGTTGCAGGCTAGCCAGCGTAGCCCGGAAGAGCTAAGGAAGCAGGTAAGCAGCCCCGGTGGCACTACCCTGGCCGGCTTACAGGCTTTAGCGGAGCACCACTTCAGTGACGCGGTGCGGGAGGCGATTTTAAGAGCCACCGAGCGCTCGCGGGTACTATCGCAGATAGTTACCACGGGAACTAATTAGTTGGCAGGGTTCTGGCTTTGTATCTAGAAAGTAGATATAGCTATTAGTAGGAGCTGCGCCAGGGTGCGGCGCCATTACCGATTTAACTTTGAATGGAGTGATAAGGATGAACTTTACTCTTTATGATGTAATTGCCGATCTACATGCTAACAAGCGGGATGAGGAGACGGCAAGTTTTCTGCAGGAGCTGGGAACCTTATTGGGGCAGCCCTTGGAGAGCAAGCAACTGGAGGAGTTAACGTCGGAGGATCTCCCCCTGATCTTTATCCACTCGGGTGGTACGGAGGGGCTATTTAAGCAGGTTTATGAAAAGCTGCCGGAGCCCTACCTGATATTAACCACTGGCCGCCAGAACTCGCTGGCCGCTTCTTTGGAAATTCTTGCCTTCTTGCAGCAGCAAGGTAAGCGGGCCCAGGTGTTTCATGGCACTCCGGCAACCATCGCCCAGCAGCTAAAGCAGATTGCCCGTATGGAGAAGGCCAGAAGGAAACTGGCGGGTATGCGCATAGGTGTGATCGGCCAACCATCCGACTGGTTGATCGCCAGCCATGTGGACCCACAAGTGGCCCAGGAACGTTTAGGCGTTTCCCTGATCGACATCCAGTTGGCCGAATTGGAAGCGGCTATCGATGCTATCACCCTGGTGCCGCAGGAGTTAATGGCCTCCTTTGAGCATCCGGACCCGGCAGTGGTGGAAGGGGCCCTGCGCATTTATCTGGCCCTGAAATCCTTGGTGGAAAAATATCAACTGGGAGCCTTGACGGTGCGCTGCTTTGACCTATTGCAGCCCTACCAGAATACGGGCTGTATCGGCGTGGCTCTGCTCAATGATGCGGGTATTACCGCCGGCTGTGAGGGTGATGTGCCGTCGCTCCTTTCCATGGTGATCATGCAGGCCTTGACGGAAGAGCCGGTGTTCATGGCCAACCCTTCGGAGTTGGATGCGGACAATAACCAGCTGATAGTGGCCCATTGCACGGTACCCTTAACCATAACCGACTCCTACACATTGCATACCCATTTTGAGTCGGATTTGGGCATCGGTGTGCGGGGTAAGATTCGCTCCGGCCGCTGCACCGTATTCAAGCTGAGTAGCGATTGCAGCCAGTTCTTCGTTTCCGGTGGTGAAATTGTAGATAACCTAGAGCGCTCCAATCTCTGCCGCACCCAGTTGCGTATCACCTTGGATGAGGATGTGAATTACTTCCTAACCCGTCCTCTAGGTAACCACCATCTGATTAGCCGCGATGACCACGTGGAGCTCTTAAAACAGTTCTTGGAAAGCCTAGGAGTACGTAACGTACTTAAGTAAGCCAAGTAGCAAGGGGCTATCGCAAAATTTTTGCGATAGCCCCTTTTGACGTACCACCACTTACAGCCGTTCGCTAATACTCTTTGCCTGCATAAATAGTTGTAGATAATCGGGTCCGCCGGCCTTACTGTCGGTGCCACTCATATTAAAGCCGCCGAAGGGATGCACACCCACTAAAGCACCGGTGCAGTGCCGGTTGATGTATAGGTTACCCACATGGAATTTCTCTTTAGCCCTTTCTATATGTTCCCGTTTCATGCTATAGAGGGAACCGGTCAGCCCGTAAATTGTGTTATTGGCTATGGCTAGCGCCTCATTGAAATCGGCGGCGCGGATGAATGACAATACGGGCCCGAAGATCTCCTCCTGTGCTAAACGAGCATCGGGCTTAACGTTCGCATAGATGGTGGGTTTAATGAAATAGCCTTGTGCATCGTCATATTCACCGCCGGTGACTAGGCGACCTTCATCACCACACTCCCTAATGTAAGACGTGATTTTGGCAAAGGCGGCGGCATCAATTACCGCCCCCACCGCATAGTTTTCAGCAGCAGGACCGATAGTCAGCTTGTTGGTCAACTCCACCACCCGCTCTAGCACCTGCTCATAGACCGCGTCAACGATGATGGCTCGGGAGCAAGCAGAGCATTTTTGCCCTTGGAAACCGAAGGCTGAGCGGACGATGCCCTGAGCAGCCGCTTCCAGGTCGGCAGTCTCGTCGACTATGATACCGTCTTTGCCGCCCATTTCTGCCACCACCCGCTTAATCCAAATTTGCCCCGGCTGGGTAATAGCCGCCTGTTGGTTAATGCGCAACCCGACGGCCATGGAACCGGTGAAGTTGATGAAACGGGTGCGGGGATGGGTCACCAGATATTCGCCGATTTCACTGCCGCTGCCCGGCAGATAGTTCACCACTCCTGGCGGCAGGTTTATAGATTGCATTAGTTCAAAGACCTTCGCTCCGATTACCGCCGCCGTGTTAGCCGGCTTGATGATCACCGTGTTACCGGCAGCAATAGCCGCTGCGGTCATGCCCATGAGAATGGCGAATGGGAAATTCCAAGGCGAAATCACCAGCCCCGCACCGAGAGGAATGTATACATAGCTGTTCCGCTCGCCGGCTAGGGGGGTAGGCGATTTGCCATAGCTCAGCTCGATAGCTTGACGGCCGTAGTATTCGCAGAAGTCGATAGCCTCGGCCACGTCGGCATCGGCCTCGACCCAGTTTTTGCCCACCTCCAAAATGAGCCAAGCTGTCAGTTCAGCTTTGCGGCGACGAATAGCAGCCGCCAGCTTAAATAGATAGTCGGCTCTAACCTGCATGGGTAGGCGACTCCAGCTGGCAAAAGCCTGCCAAGCCGTTTCCAAAGCCAGTTCCGCATGCTCGGGGCTAGCTTGCGATACCTGCCCGATAATTTCCCGATGGTTGCAGGGGTTAAGGGAGGCAAAGGTGCGCTCGCTGATGATTGCCTTTTCACCAATCCGCAGTGGATAGGTTTGGCCCAACTGGCTTTTGACCTGGGCCAGCGCTGTTTCCATAACTTTACGGTTTTCAGCTACAGAAAAGTCGGTTAATGGTTCATTGCGAAAGGTGATCAACTTATCAACCTCCTCGGAACTTAATCGGTATATTTTCTTTATTTCTACGCACATCATCCTATTCCTACTTGACTAAACAATTAGGTTGCTTTTAGAACTTACTTGTAGATGGCGGGGGTGTTTAGTAATATCGTATGTATAGAATTTGGCAATCAGGAGGGAACCCTTTGCGGAAGGTGAGAAAGTTACTAGCAATTCTACTTTGTGGGCTACTTATCCTGGTGGCCGTCGGCTGCCAAAGGCTGGCTACCCTGGAACCGCCACCGCCGAATGTACGGGTGCCAGAAGGCAAGTTATTGCCTATTAGCGAACGGCCATCGATTGTCCCTTTTCATGGCACCGATCTCTATAGCGGCGAGACTGTTTCCTTTGAGGTGGAGGGGGCAGGGCGCGTGCGTCTACTCTCCTTCTTTTCACCCGGTTGACAGGCCTGTGTTATAGAGCTGCTGCAGTTGCAGCCTGAATTGGCCGAGTTAAGGGAGCAGGGTATAGACTCTTATGTAGTGGCGGTCGGCAGTAGGGAGGAATTGATACGAGTTTTTAATAAGCTCCAGCTGGAAGCCACCATAATACACGATAGTGACTTTAGCATATTTCAGAAGTACTCTGTTGTTTCCATTCCCAAAACGATTTTGGTCGATAAAGAAGGTCGAGCCGCCTTCGCCCAAGTGGGTTGGGGTTATGACACCTTGGAGCAAGAGATTCGGCCTTTGCTAACCGAATTGGTGGCCGAATAGGAAATGGGGGATAGGTTTTGCGGGGGAAAGCGGGCCCAAGTCTTTTTCTGTTGGGTTTGATAATGATGTTTTTAGGACTGGTGCGAGAAGAAGCACTGCAGGTGCTTGGTAAGGCCATAACTCTCTGTCTGCAGTGCATCGGTATAGGCTGAGGTGAGGGGGATGAGGAGACGTCGACTGAGCCAATGGATGGCAGCTATTGTTAGCAATAGTTACCTGTCCGGTTGGTTAGAAGGTAGGATATATCAGGGTAAACTGAAGATGATATGTGTGCCCTTTTTGAACTGCTATTCTTGCCCGGGAGCTTTAGGTTCTTGCCCCGTAGGGGCTTTCCAGTCGTTAGCCGCCGGTTTCGGCCGCACCCTATCCCTTTACATAGGTGGTCTTTTGCTAGCCATCGGGGCCCTCGGGGGGCGGGTTGTTTGCGGTTGGCTTTGCCCCTTTGGTCTGGTGCAAGAACTGGTCCACCGAGGTAAGCGGGTTCGCCGTCGGCTACCTAAGGCTTTAGAAAAGGTCAAATTCGTGGTATTGGGCCTCACCGTAGCTTTACCCTTTGTTTGGCGGGATGGGGTGGGACTGGCAGAGCCCTATTTCTGCAAATACCTTTGTCCCGCCGGTACCTTGCAGGGGGGGCTGCCACTGGTGGCCATGAACCCGGGCTTACAAAGCCTGGTGGGTTGGTTGTTTAGTTGGAAACTGTTGGTGTTAATTCTAATTATGGTGGCCGCCTATTTTTACTGGCGTCCCTTTTGCCGTGTTCTTTGCCCCTTGGGCGCCTTTTATGGTTTGCTTAACCCTTTAAGTATCTGGCAATTGCGCTTACGCGGGGAGCGATGCATCGACTGTGGTGCCTGCACCCGCCAGTGTAAAGCAGCTTTAGATCCTACGAAGCTGCCTAATAATAGTGCCTGCGTTCGCTGTCTGGAGTGTGTAAAAGCTTGTCCGACAGGGGCGCTCACTTTTACTAACAAAAAGCCTACTAACAGGGCTTTTTCAGGGCGGGTGCTAAAGTATTAATTTTTGTTTTAGTGACCACAGCATAGGATAAATAGTATATAATAATTGCGGTATCGTGCGGCACAATTAGGGTAGTAGCAAAGATATATGCTGCTTAATTCCTAGCAACGCTTGGCGTTGCTAATGGATAAGGAGGCGAAGCCCATTTCTATTAAGGTCTACGTGGTGTCCGACGCCTTGGGAGAGACCGCCGATTTTGTCGTTCGGGCGGCTTCTAGTCAGTTTTTAGGTACGGAAATGGATATAGTCCGTATGCCCTATGTTAATAATAGGCGTTACATTAAAGAAATCGTGGCTGCAGCTTCTGAGGAGGAACGCTGCATAGTGGCCTATACGCTGGTTGTTGATGAGTTGAGGGAAGAGATGAAGCAGGCTGCCGCCGCTTACCGAGTTCCTACCATCGATATTTTAGGGCCGGTTTTGCAAACCATGTCCGAGGTGGCCCAGGAAAAACCCATGATGCGGGCCGGGCTACTGCGCCGCTTGGATGAAGAGTATTTCCGCAAGGTGGAAGCGGTGGAGTTTGCCGTCAAATATGACGATGGGAAGGACCCCCGGGGTCTACTGGCGGCGGACGTGGTGCTGATCGGTGTGTCGCGCACGTCTAAGACACCGGTTTGTATGTATCTGGCCCATAAGGGCGTAAAGGCTGCTAACGTGCCGCTAGTACCGGAGATAGGGTTGCCCGATGAGCTATTTGCCCTCCCACCGGGGCGGGTAGTTGGTTTGACCATCAACCCTAGTTTTCTTAATGAAATTCGCATTGAGCGCTTAAAGACTTTAGGACTGACTGCCGATGCGGATTATGCCAGTCTGCAGCGTATTCTAGCCGAACTGGAATATGCAGAAACTATTATGAAACGACTGGGTTGCCCCGTAATCGATGTTACTAACCGGGCCGTCGAAGAAACTGCTAGCAAGGTGTTAGAAATCTATTACAGGAGGGAAAGGCATGCCAAATAAGACCTACGTCTATTCGTTTGCTGAAACCGGAACCAAAGATAAGATGCTTTTGGGTGGTAAGGGGGCCAACCTGGCTGTCATGACCAGCATCGGCCTTCCTGTTCCTCCCGGCCTGACCATAACTACCGAGGCCTGTAATGAGTATCTGGCCAACGGCGGACAGTTTCCTGCCGGACTGGAGGACCAGCTGCGCGAGAAATTGCACGAAGTAGAGAAGGCTACTGGTAAGACTTTTGGTGATGAAAATAACCCGCTACTAGTTTCTGTACGCTCGGGTGCCCCTATTTCGATGCCGGGAATGATGGACACCATTCTCAACCTAGGTCTTAATGACCGTACCGTAGAGGGCTTGGCTCGAGCTACAGGCGATGAGAGATTTGCTTACGATTGCTATCGTCGCTTTATCCAAATGTTTAGCGATGTGGTGCTAGGTGTGGAGCACTTTGAGTTTGAAAATCTCTTGGCTGATTTGAAATTCCAGCGGCGGGTGCAGTATGACCACGAATTGTCGGCCGCTGATTTGCGCCAGCTGGTAGATGGTTTTAAACAGCTGGTGGCTAGGAAAGGGCAGGCCTTCCCTCAAGATCCCTTTGAACAATTGCTGATGGCGATACGAGCCGTATTCGGTTCCTGGAATAACCAACGGGCTATAGTCTATCGCAAACTGAATAACATACCTGACCACTTAGGTACGGCAGTCAATGTGCAGACCATGGTATTCGGTAATATGGGTGACGATTCGGGAACGGGGGTGGCCTTTACCCGTAACCCGTCTACCGGCGAGAAGCAAATTTATGGTGAATACTTAATTAACGCCCAGGGCGAAGACGTGGTTGCCGGAATTCGTACTCCCCAACCGATTGCTAGCTTAGCCCAGGATATGCCGGAAATCTATGAGCAGTTCACCCACATTTGCCAGCTGTTAGAGAAACATTATCGAGACATGCAGGATATCGAATTTACGGTAGAGAAGGGCAAGCTTTATATCCTGCAGACCCGAGCAGGAAAACGCACCACAGCGGCCGCCATTCGAATTGCCGTGGAAATGGTGCAGGAAGGCATGCTAACGAAAGAAGAAGCCCTCATGCGCATTGAGCCCTCAGACCTGGATCAGTTGCTGCACCGTCGGATTGACCCACAGGCGCAGGTCGATGTGCTAGCCAAGGGATTGCCCGCCTCCCCCGGGGCCGCTTCCGGGCGCATCGTTTTCAGTGCCGATGAAGCCGAAGCATTGGCCCAAGAGGGACATAAGGTACTACTGGTGCGCACGGAGACTACCCCCGATGATATCCATGGTATGGTGGCTGCGCAGGGTATCCTAACCTCCCGGGGCGGCATGACCAGCCATGCGGCTGTAGTAGCTCGAGGTATGGGCAAGCCCTGCGTATGCGGTTGTGAAGCCCTTAAAATCGACTATACGGCCCAGCAATTTACCGTCAACGGTCGCGTCTTTAAGAAGGGCGACGTGGTCTCTATCGATGGGAGCACCGGTCGGGTAATCGCCGGCGAAATTAAGATGATTGAGCCCGAGTTAAGCGAAGAATTTAACACCCTGCTGGCCTGGGCCGATGAAATTCCCGGCTTAGGGGTACGGGCCAACGCCGATAATCCGGCGGATGCTAAGAAGGCGTTAGATTTTGGTGCTAAGGGTATTGGCCTGGTACGTACCGAGCATATGTTTATGGCCACCGATCGCTTGCCATTGGCCCAAAGAATGATTTTGGCTGCAACTGATGAAGAACGGGCCGCCGCTCTAGCCGAACTACAAACCATGCAAGAGGGCGACTTTTACGACATCCTTAAAGTTATGGCCGGCTATCCGGTTTGTATTCGTCTGCTAGATCCGCCTTTGCATGAATTCTTGCCTTCAGCCGAACAGCTGTTATTGGATATTGCCAAGCTCAAGTACGAAGGTGGCGATCAGGAGGAGTTGGCTCGTAAAGAAGCCTTGTTGGTGCAGGTGCGTAACTTGTCCGAGCTAAACCCCATGTTGGGGCATCGGGGTTGCCGCCTAGGAGTTACCTTCCCAGAAATCTATCGGATGCAGGCAAGAGCCATCTTTAGCGCCATGGCCCGGCTGGAGCAGGAAGGCTATTCGGCCTTTGCCGAAGTAGAAATTCCTTTGGTGGGCAGCATTAAAGAATTAACCATATTGAAGGAAGAAGTTAACCGCGTTGCTGAGGAAGTACAGGCCGAAACCGGTGTTACCCTCAATTACCATGTGGGCACCATGATTGAACTGCCGCGAGCCTGCCTCATTGCGGATCAAATTGCATCTGCATCGGGCTTCTTCACCTTCGGTACCAACGACTTAACCCAGACCACCTTCGGTTTCAGCCGCGACGACGCGGAAGGCAAATTCTTGCCCCATTATCTGGAAGCAGGTATCCTAACGGCCAACCCCTTCGCCGTCATCGACCGCGAGGGTGTGGGCGAGCTGATGCGTATTGCCGTGGAGCGAGGCCGTCAGGCTAACCCGGAGATTTCTATCGGCATTTGCGGCGAACATGGTGGCAACCCTGAGTCTATCGAGTTCTGTTACGAGATTGGGCTCAACTACGTCAGTTGCTCGCCCTACCGCGTGCCTATCGCTCGTTTAGCCGCTGCCCAGGCTGCTATTAGAAAGCAGGCCTAGTTGCGCTAAGGCATTTAAATAGAAACGGGTATTATCGCCAAACTTTGCCGGCGGTAATACCCGTTTCTTAATAAAAAGGCCGGACCCACGAGTAGGGTCCGGCTGCTTTACCTTATAAAACTAGGCCTGTAGCATCGATTCCTTTAGCTGCTCCGGATCGATCTCGATTCTAGCCACCTTAGTCTCCATAGCTGTGCGAGCTACTGCGGCGGCCACATGGGCGGCTACCCGCTTATCGAAGACCCCGGGGATGCAGTAGTCAGGGTTTAACTCCTCGGGCTGAATGAGGTCAGCGATAGCATGGGCCGCTGCCAGCTTCATTTCTTCGTTGATATCGGTGGCCCGGACCTCTAGAGCTCCGCGGAAGACGCCTGGGAATACCAGCACGTTGTTGATCTGGTTGGGGAAGTCAGAACGGCCAGTTCCCACCACGGCTGCTCCGGCTTCTTTAGCTTCGTCCGGATAGATCTCCGGAATGGGGTTAGCCATGGCAAAAACGATGGCATCTTTAGCCATTGTGGCTACCATTTCTTTGGTAACGGCTCCCGGCATGGATACGCCCAGGAAGATGTCGCTGCCCACCATAGCCTTGGCGATATCTCCGCTAATGTTTTCCTTGTTGGTTATTTCGGCCAACTCTTGTTTGCTGGCGTTGAGGTCGGTACGATCCTTAGAAATGATTCCTCTGCTGTCGCAGACAATAATATCGCCAGCCCCGGCTGCCAATAACAGTTTAGCGATAGCCACACCGGCGGCACCGGCACCGCTAATAACGGTCTTTACATCCTTGATGTCCTTCTTAACTACCTTCAGTGCATTGAGGACGGCTGCCAAGACAACGATGGCAGTACCATGCTGGTCATCGTGGAAAATGGGGATGTCCAGTTCCTCTTTCAGCCGGGCTTCAATCTCGAAGCAACGAGGGGCAGCAATGTCTTCTAAGTTAACGCCACCAAAGGTAGGAGCCAGGTATTTTACGGTCTTAACGATTTCGTCCGTATCCTGAGTGTCAAGACAAATGGGGAAGGCGTCTACGCCAGCAAAATTCTTGAAGAGGGCGGCTTTCCCTTCCATTACCGGCATGGCGGCTGCCGGGCCGATATTACCTAGCCCCAATACCGCCGATCCATCGGTGACAACAGCTACTACTCGCCCTTTAGCCGTGTATTTGTACGCGGCATCCGGGTCCTTATGTATTTCCTTGCAAGGTTCTGCCACCCCAGGTGTGTACGCAAGGCCAAGAGTAGCAGCGTCCTTGATCTGAACCCGGCTGTTCACTTCAATCTTGCCTTGATTTTCCAGGTGAAGTTTTAGGGCTTCTTCTCTAACGCTCATTGTTGTTTACCCTCCTTTTATTTTAACCGAGCTCATATAAATGAGCTCGGTTATTATTACCGGATCTACGGCAGGCTATATTTTAGTGGTTCGGTTTCGTACAAGTTATTTCCTTCCGAATCGACCACAACGGTTGCAGGAAATTTCTCTACGTAAAATCTATGGATAGCCTCGGCCCCTAGATCTTCGTAGCAAACCACTTCCACCTTTTTAATGGACTTGGAAATTAACGCCGCTGCTCCACCTACAGCACCAAAGTAGACAGCGCCGTGTTCTTTCAATGCCTCGATTACTTCCGGGGCAATTTTACCCTTGCCAATCATGCCTTTGAGTCCCAATTCTAGCAGGGTGGGGCTATAGGGGTCCATTCGGTAGCTGGTGGTAGGACCAGCGGAACCGATAACGTGACCCGGTTTAGCCGGGGAGGGTCCCACGTAGTATATAAACTGACCGTTCACATCGATGGGTAGTTCCTTACCGGCCTTTACCAGATCAACCAAACGTTTGTGGGCTGCATCTCTGCCTGTATAAATGTATCCGGTAATCTCAACGTTGTCACCGGCACGTAGCTCGCGAATCTGTTCGGTGGTAACCGGAGTCGTTATACTGATCACTTTTTTCATGAGCAGAGATCCCCCCTATATGATCTTTTCCGCATGCCGAGAGGCATGGCAGCAAATGTTTACGGCTACCGGAAGCCCGGCGATGTGGGTGGGGAAATACTCGATATTAACGGCTAAAGCTGTGGTTCGGCCCCCAAGGCCCGCCGGTCCGATACCGGACTTGTTTATTGCTTCCAGTATCTCGGCTTCCATCTAGGCATAGTTGGGGTTGGCATTCGGCTCGCCGATTTTGCGCAGCAAAGCCTTCTTGGATAGCACGGCAGCTTTTTCCATGGTACCGCCAACGCCAACTCCCACGATAATGGGCGGACAGGGGTTAGGACCGGCCTCCACGGCCGTCTGGATGACAAAGTTCTTTACCCCTTCTGCGCCATCGGCCGGCCGCAGCATCTTAATGCGGCTCATATTCTCGCTACCGAAGCCTTTAGCTGTAACCGTAATCTTTACCTTATCTCCCGGTACGATTTCCGTGTGGATTACTGCCGGCGTATTATCGCGGGTGTTAACTCGTTTAAAAACCGGATCATCCACGATAGACTTGCGCAAATAGCCATCCACATAGGCTTCTCTTACGCCTTGGTTTATAGCTTCGTTAAGATCGCCTTCGACAATCCGGACGTCCTGACCCAGCTCAAGAAAGACTACCGCCATGCCCGTGTCTTGGCAGATGGCAAGCCCTTCGCGAGCGGCGATATCGTTGTTTTCTATGAGTTGGCGGAGGACAGATTTGCCCACCGGGGACTCCTCGACCTCGTACTGCTCTTGCAACTTGTTGTAGAGATCTTCGCCGATAAAGCTGCTAGCATGCAAGAATAGGTCGCGAACCGTATCCTTAATTACTTCCGCTTTAATCTCTCTCACAATGTCACCCCGTTAGTGTGATTTTAGTTGTTGCAACTGGTGGGTTGGGTCATGCGATGAGGGCTTAGAATCTTGTCCAGTTCCTCTTCGGAGAAAATGCCTTTTTCGGAAAGTAATTGACGCACAGTCTTGCCACTGCTCATGACTTCTTTAGCTAACTGGGAAGCCATTTCATAACCCACATGGGCTACCAGCGGTGTGATGATTCCTACGCTGTTATCTACCATCTGTTGGCAGCGCTCGCGGTTAGCGGTGATACCAACAATGCAGCGCTCTCTGAAGACCCTAATAACCCGGGTTAGAATCTCCACCGACTGGATTAGGTTAAAGATTATTACCGGTTCCATAACGTTGAGCTCAAACTGACCAGCTTCGGCTGCTAGGCTAATAGTGAGGTCGTTACCGGCCACCTGGAAAGCAACCTGGTTTACAACCTCGGCCATTACCGGGTTAACCTTACCGGGCATGATGGAAGAACCGGGTTGTACTGGAGGCAGGTTGATTTCATTCAAGCCAGCCCGCGGCCCTGAAGACATTAACCGTAGGTCGTTAGCGATCTTGGATAGGTTCAGGGCGAGGATTTTTAGAGTTCCAGAAAAAGCAGCGAGACCGTCGGCGTTCTGCGTAGCATCTACCATGTTGTCAGCACTGGTGAGGGGGAGGGAAGAGAATTCTCTCAGATGTGCTGTAACCGACTCGATGTATTCGATTTTAGCGTTAACGCAGGTACCTACTGCAGTAGCCCCCATGTTGATCTGGTGAAGGGCTTCCGTAGCGGCGGAAATTCTATTGATATCTCGACCAATGGTGGCCGCATAGGCGGAGAATTCCTGGCCTAAACGAATGGGTACAGCATCTTGCAGGTGGGTGCGACCCATTTTAATTACATCATCAAACTCTTCCGACTTCTGGAGTAGGGCGTCACGCAGCTGCTGCATTTCTGCTAGAAGATCTTTTACCAGATTGAGTACGGTTATGCGAACGGCGGTTGGGATTACGTCGTTGGTGGACTGGGACATGTTGACGTGGGTGTTGGGCGAGACAATCTTGTAGTCACCTTTTTCGCCACCCAGAATTTCGATAGCCCGGTTGGCTATTACTTCGTTAGCGTTCATGTTCAGGGATGTGCCCGCACCGCCCTGGATAACGTCTACTACAAACTGATCTACAAACTTTCCTTCTAGAATTTCGTCGGCAGCCTGCACGATGGCTTCAGCCTTTTCCTTGTCCAACTGCCCAATTTCCATACTGGCTAGGGCAGCTGCCTTCTTAACCATGGCTAAAGCTTGTACCAGTTCTTTGCCCGGCTTGTAACCGGTGATGGGGAAGTTTTCCATGGCCCGCTTGGTCTGAATACCATAATAGGCATCATGCGGTATCTCCATGGAGCCTAGCAAGTCTTGTTCAATACGCTTCTTCATTTGTTTGTTCGCCACCTCTATCCTGTCATAGTTATAATATTTTGGACTTTTTGTGGGACAGAAAGGGCTTCTCTCCCGCATAGAACCTAACATTTATATAGAAATTCGTCAAGAAGTGTTAGGCAATTGTAATGCTTAGTCGTTTGTTGTCTATATAAAAGGATGCGGGCCTGCTAGGCCGGTGGAACAATAGCCAGGTATCCGATATCATTATTTTGAAATGGATTAGAAGTAAGGAGGGAAACCGTTGTACCCATCCTATCTGGCATTGACCGAGAAACAGTGGGAGGAAAAGCTAGCGCAAGGGCGAGAACTGGCTTCCCCCTGCAGGCTATGCCCCCGCCGTTGCGGGGCTATAAGGTTCCCAGAAACGGGCCAGGCCACCCTAGGTGTGTGTAAGACTGGAGATAGAGGCATCATCTCAAGTGCCGGTCCCCATTTCGGTGAAGAGCCGCCTCTGGTGGGCACTAACGGTTCGGGAACCATCTTTTTCGCCCATTGCAACTTGAAGTGCATCTACTGCCTGAACTACTATTTGGCCCACCTGGGCGAGGGGAGAGAGGTCAGCGATGCGGAACTAAGTCGAATCATGCTCCGCCTACAAGCCCGGGGGTGCCATAATATAAATCTGGTTTCCCCCACCCACTTGCTACCTAATATATTGGCTGCCGTAAAGCTGGCGGCCGAGCAGGGGTTGAGGATTCCTCTAGTCTATAACACCGGCGGCTATGATTCTTTAGCTGCCATCGGTCTCTTAGACGGAGTGGTGGATATCTACCTACCGGATATGAAATATGGGGACGCGGCCCCCGCCGAGGAGTTCTCCCAGGCCCCTGACTATCCCCAGGCCAACTTTGCCCTAGTCAAGGAAATGCATCGCCAAGTAGGCGACTTGGTTTTGGATGAAGACGGAGTCGCCCTGCGAGGCTTGATAGTCCGGCACCTAGTTCTACCCAACGGATTAGCCGGTACCAAAAGGATAATGGAGTTCATCGCCCAGGAGATATCCAAGGACACTTATGTAAATATTATGGACCAATACCAGCCCTACTATCGGGCTATCGGCCATCCCCAGTTGGGGCGTCGAATTACCCGCTGGGAATACCGCCAAGCGATAGCTCTGGCCCGCAAGGCCGGTTTAACCCGGATTCCCGCTAGACACCGCTTTTGGCTCTGAGCCCCGAACAAAAACAACAAGGCTGGCCCCCTCGGGCCAGCCCCATTGTTTAATTGGTACCAGTTTTTGGGTGTGATTGTTGTGGCGGACATTCCTGCAAATCTTGTGTCTTAGTGCATTTCTGGCTGCCTTCGAGTGCATTCACGTTTATCAGCCTTTGCGAACCGATCTGTATGAACACTATATCGGGATCGCGTAGGCTGCAAGTTCGAAGAACCATACGCACTACCCCCCCCAAATTGTATTGCGAACAACCCCTATTTAGTTAGTACTACACGCAGCCAGTTTTTCCTGCGACGAAATACGAGGCATTTTGCCACAAATCATCAATTATCTGTATTATCCCTAGCCTTGCGTAAAGTGTCGATTAAATCCTCCAAGAT